>CAYYBZ010000130.1:0-6393 GCA_964470285.1 uncultured Oligoflexia bacterium | reverse complement strand
TGCTGGCGATCCGCAACCTGCTGCTTTATTCCTGAATGCTGGGCTCTTTCCAATGCAAGCTTGATAACTTCATCCATATCTATGAGTTTATGAGCCTCTTCCTGCTGGACAATATTGATAGCTTCGGAAACCTTAACCTTCCTTTTCTTTGTCTTTTTTGGAAAAAGGTTCCCAAACATGTCTTTTATGTTTATGTCCATTTCTTCAAGTCCGGATGCCGAAAAAACTTCGACCATCGGAACAGCTTTATCCTGAATTTTTATTTCAACCGTCTTTTTATCGAGTTTTCCTTCCCTGAGCAGGGTTCTGAGTTTTTCCCTTGTATCTTCAGGATTTTCAAAAGGTAACTGCTCTTCGGACCGGCCCTTTTCTATCTGATTCTTTAAATGTGTTGAGAAATCTTTTTTTTGGGGAGGCAGAAGCATATCAAGAATTCTCTCCTCGGCATTTTCCTTGGCCCTTGCCTGAACCTTTTCCTTTTGTTCGGATTTGACTATATTGACCGAGATTTCCGTTAAATCACGAACCATTGATTCAACATCTTTCCCGACATAACCCACTTCCGTATATTTGGTCGCCTCAACCTTTAAAAAGGGAGCGCTTGCAAGCTTGGAAAGTCTTCTGGCTATCTCTGTTTTTCCTACTCCTGTCGGCCCTATCATTATGATATTTTTCGGAGCGATTTCATCTTTAAGTTCAGCCGGAACCTGTTGTCTTCGCCATCTGTTTCTGAGCGCTATCGCAACCGATCTTTTGGCATTATTCTGGCCTACAATATATTTATCCAGTTCGCCCACTATTTCTCTTGGGGTAAAATTTTTCATAACGGTTTAAATCTCCTCAATAACAACTTTATCGTTTGTAAATACGCAAACACCCGCTGCAATAGACATCGCTTCCTTTGCTATTTCTTCGGCATTTAGTTTTGAATGCTTTATCAGTCCTCTTGCCGCCGCCAGAGCATACACTCCACCGGAACCTATGGCCGCAACGTGATCGTCAGGCTCTATTACGTCACCGTTTCCGGACAAAAGATAAATCTTTTCGCTATCGGCTACAAGCATGAGGGCCTCTAGGCGTTTGAGTATCTTATCAGAGCGCCAATCCTTTGCAAGCTCAACGGCAGCACGGGTTATATTACCGGAGTGCTGCTCCAGTTTTTGCTCAAACTTTTCAAAAAGGGTTATGGAATCGGCGGTAGACCCTGCAAATCCGGCAAGAATCTTTCCTCCCATTATTTTCCTTACCTTTTTTGCGCCTGCTTTGGTTACCGTATTTCCCATGCTGACCTGACCGTCACCTGCTATTACAACTTTTCCCTTATGCTTTAAACAAATTATTGTCGTACCCTTAAACATTTTCATCTCCTTTGGCCCTCGGATGAGACTTTTCGTAAACATCCATGAGTTTCTGCATACTGACATGTGTATATTTCTGAGTAGTGGAAAGACTGGAATGCCCCAACATTTCCTGAATCGAGCGCATATCTGCTCCTGCATCAAGAAGATGCGTGGCAAAAGTGTGCCTGAAAACATGAGGAGTTATCTTTTTTGTTGTATGCAGTTTTAGAATATATTTCTTAAGTATTCTTGCTATGCTTCTTGTCGTAATCCTTGTTCCTTTAAGATTGATAAAAAGCGCTCGGTGGTTCTGGATCTTTTTTAAACTTTGAATATGATTCATTCTTTCTTCTTTATATTTTTTAATCTCGTTTAAAGCTTTTTGTCCTACCGGCACATATCTTTCTTTAGAGCCTTTTCCCATTACTTTTATTAGCGCCGATTTAGAATCAATATCATTTAAATTAAGTCCCGTAAGCTCGGAAACTCTTATTCCACAGGAATAAAGGCATTCCATTACAGTAGCATCCCTGAGTCCCTTAAATGTTTTTTTATCGGGAATCTTAAAAAGCTCGGTAATTACGTCAAAATCCATCGCTTTGGGGATTTTTTTAGGTAATTTCGGGCTTTGTATTTCAAGCGTAGGATTATATTCTATAATCCCTTCTCTGCTTAAGAATTTGTAAAAAGAGCGCAAACATGAAAGCTTTCTTGAAACACTTGAAGCTTCATTACTCTCATGCAACGAGCCAAGATACTCCCTTAACATGTATTTGTCTACTTTGGCCGCTTCCTTTTTAGTGATTGGAATATCCAGATATCCCTTTTTATTCAAATAATCAAAAAATGTCTGTATGTCGGAGATATAGTTTCTAACGGTATGGGTGGAGCTTCTTTTTACTTCAGAAAGATTCCTTTTAAATTCGTTAATAAGGTCCATCATAGATAAGGCTTATACATTGTAGCCTAATTGCGACCTTTTTAAAGTTTAAAGTTCTGTAAACTCCACTGCTTAATATTTTCAATGGATTTATCGAATATTGTGGATTTAATCTGAGATTTTGGGATATCTAAGAGGTTGAAATGTCTCCTTAAAATACCCATATTCGCATTTTGTGGAGTAAAATCGTCAATCCCGTACTCTTTTGAGGTAACACTATCAAGTAATGAGCCCATCATCGTTTGTAACGGAAGATTTTCAACCTCCGTCCCCAATAATCGGCTTGTTATATATAATGATACGGCCAAGCCGCTGGCTGCCGATTCAAGATATCCCTCAACTCCGTTGATTTGCCCTGCAAAGTAAATAGTATTGTATTTATGATGACTTAGAACATTATCCAAGATTTTTCTTGAATTAATATAAGTATTTCTGTGCATTTTGCCAAGCCTTAAAAACCTGGCATTTTTCAGAGCCGGTAAAGTTTTGAAAACACGCTTTTGCTCGGAGAAAGTCATCCTTGTCTGAAATCCGACCATATTAAACATTGAGCTTTTGTTATCCTCTTTCCTGAGCTGAATTATGGCAAAAAGATCATCTCCTATTCTCTTTCTGAATCCGACAGGCCTCATTGGACCGAAGGCTAAAGATTTCTCTCCCCTTAAAGCCATTACCTCTATAGGCATGCAGCCGTCAAAAAAGCTGTTTTCATCGGCCTTATTTACAGGAATAACCCGGGCATTTTTCAGTTCATTTACAAAAGAAAAGTATTCGTCTTTTTTAAGCGGTATATTCAGATAATCATCCGAGTCATCTTCATATCTGGCTCCCCAAAATGCCTTATTCATATCAATCGACGAGCCGTCAATTATCGGAGAAACGGCGTCATAAAAATATAAAAACTCATCTCCGGTCAGTTTGGATATTTCTTTGGCAAGCGTATCGGATGTTAAAGGTCCGGATGCAATTATTGTTATCTCATCTTTGCTGATTTCTTTTACCTCACCCCTTATAATTTTTATCTTACCGTTAGCTGATATTTTATCTGTTATATAAGCTGAGAAGTTTTTTCTCTCAACGGCTAAAGCTCTGCCTGCTGGAACTTTTGAGCATAAAGCTGCCTCAAGGATTAAAGAACCGAGAATCTTCATCTCTTCTTTTAAAAGACAAGACGCGTTTGGATAATTTATCGAACCCAGTGAATTGGAACAGACAAGCTCCGCAAAATTTCCGGTTTCATGAACCGCAGTGCTCTTTACGGGTCTCATTTCATAAAGGTTCACCCCGATACCCCGTTTTGCAAGCTGCCATGAAGCCTCGCATCCGGCTAGACCGGCTCCTATAATATTCACTGTTTTAATTTGATGATCTCTTATAACCGCACTCTTCTTTGATACATTCGATGTCGATCTTGCCTTCCTTTTTATACTTTTCAACCAGGAAAGGGGCCTTACACTGAGGGCACGGTTCATTAACGGGTTTGTACCAGATTGCATATTTGCACTTCGGATATTTAGTACATCCGTAAAATGTTCTTCCTCTTCGGGTTTTTCTTGCGACTATCTCTCCTTTACATCCGTCTTCGGGGCACTTAACACCGGTTGTAAGAGATTTTGTAAATTTGCACTCCGGATATTTTTCACATGCCAGAAATTTTCCGAAACGGCCGGATCTTACTATAAGGTTTGCCGCGCATTTTTCACATTTTTCTCCGGTTGTTTCCCTTTCTAAAGGAACGATTGTACCGTCTTCTTTTTTCTCGATTTCTTTAGTGTTTTTGCAGTCGGGATATCCGGAACAGGCAAGAAAATGTCCGTTTCTTCCCCATTTAACCACCATAAGCTTGGAACATTTCTCGCATTTAATATCCGTTTTTACTTCTTCCCTTTTTACATCGCGCATTTCCTTTTTTGCATCGGCGAGTTTTTTCTTAAACGGCTTGTAGAACTCTTTAAGTATTTCCTGCCAGTCTTTCTCACCAAGCTCTATTTTATCAAGATCGTCTTCCATCCGGGCCGTAAATGTCACATCCAGAATTTTAGGGAAGCTTTCAACCAGAAGACCTGTTACCAAAATGCCAAGCTCGGTCGGATGAAGCCTGCCCTCATCTTTTCTTACATACTTTTTGCTCTGAATTGTTGTAATAATTGAAGCGTAAGTAGAGGGTCTTCCGATACCTTTATCCTCAAGTTCCTTGATTAAAGTGCTTTCGGAAAATCTCGGTTTGGGTTTGGTAAAATGTTGAATCGAGTAAGCGTTCTGCAGCTTGAATTTATCGCCCTCTTCAATACTGGGGAAAAGAACGTCACATTCTGTATTTTCCATTAATTCATCAAGGCCTTCAACGTAAGCAGCCATAAAACCGTCGAATTTTAAAACCGAACCTGTTGAACGAAAAGTATATTTCCCCGCCACAATGTCAATACCTGTTTGAAGAAGCTGAGCATCGTTCATCTGGCAGGATATGAATCTGTTCCATATCAGTTCGTACAATTTGAACAGATCCTTGCTTAAATGTTTTTTCACTTTATCCGGAGGATAATCAAGTGAAGTAGGTCTTATAGCCTCATGGGCATCCTGGGATTTTTTCTTGGATTTATATGCTCTCGGAGAAGACGGCAGATAATTGTCTCCGAATTTCTTTTGAATATATTTTCTCGCTCCGCTTACAGCTTCGTTTGAAAGCCTCGTTGAATCGGTTCTCATATATGTAATCAAACCTACTGAACCCTCATCTCCGAGTTCAATCCCTTCATAAAGCTGCTGGGCAAGCATCATGGTTTTCTTGGGCGTATATCTCAAACGCCTGGCGGCCTCCTGCTGAAGCCATGACGTTATAAAAGGCGGCTTAGGTGACCTTTTAACGGTTTTTTTGTCAATCTTATTTGCCGTAAATTCCAGTTTATAAAGCTCGTCTTTTATCTTATTGGCCTGGTCTCCTTTTTTTACTTCCGCCTTTTTACCGTCAATCTTGGTTAAATTGCTTCTGAAGGGGGGCGGGGTTGAAGTCAAAAGATCTACTTCTACCGTCCAGTACTCGTCGGGTTTAAACGCCTTGATTTCTTCTTCGCGGTCACAGATAATTTTAACTGCAACGGATTGAACCCTTCCTGCAGATAAACCTCTTCTGACTTTTTGCCACAGAATAGGACTTATTTTGTAACCGACAAGTCTGTCAAGAATTCTTCTGGCCTGCTGGGATTCATATTTCTTTTTATTTAATTCATGGGGAGAACCTATGGCTTCAATAACCGCTTTTTTTGTAATTTCGTTAAACAAAACCCTCTTAATGATACCGTTTTTCTTTAACTTTTTTCGGATCTCTTCGGCTATATGCCATGCAATCGCCTCACCTTCCCTGTCCGGGTCGGGCGCAAGGAATACTGTATCTACTTTCGTTGCGGTTTTTGTAATATCATCGATAACCTTTTTCTTTCCGCTGATAATAGTGTATTCGGGTGTAAAATTATCCTCAATCTCAATTCCCAGCGAACTTTTAGGAAGATCTTTCACATGACCGACTGAAGCCTTTATTGTGAAGTCCTTGCCTAAATATTTTGAAAGCGTTTTAGCCTTCGCCGGCGATTCTACAACTACAAGTGATTTTGCCATTTCCTTTTCAAATCTCCCTGGTTACCATATTGCCCGGTCTTCTTGAAGCGATTCCCTTTAGCTCGAGCCTTAAGATAATATCCAATAGACTTTCATAATTCAAAGAAAGTTTTCTTGCAAGAAATTCTATCTCTATATCTTCGCCTTTTCTCAAATGTGAAAATATTTTTTCTTCATCGCTTAAAAGACCTAAAGATTTAACAGTTGTACTCTTTTTATCAATAAAATCAAATCTATCAGCCAAATGATCGAACTCTTCGACTATGTCCCTTGAATTTTCAGTAAGTTTTGCCAACCCGTTTTTAATCAGGAAATTGGTTCCCTCGGAGTATTTTGAGCTAACGTTTCCGGGAAGGGCAAAAACCTCCCTGTTCTGTTCTAAAGCAAGCCTTGCCGTTATTCTCGCCCCGCTTTTTATGGCCGCTTCCACTATCAAAACCCCGTGCGATAAGCCCGATATAATCCTGTTTCTTTGAGGAAAATGTTCGGGTCGGGGTTCGC
>CAYYBZ010000129.1:4442-6424 GCA_964470285.1 uncultured Oligoflexia bacterium | reverse complement strand
TCCGGAAGTGAGAAAAGCAGCCGATTATTATAGATCACTACAGGTCTTAGCTTTTGCAAAAGAGCTTGATTCTAAATTGATTACAAAATCAGGAATTATGGTTGGTTTGGGTGAAAAACAGGATGAAGTTGTTAAACTTATGGAAGATTTAAGACTGGTTAATTGCGATGCAATCTTTATAGGGCATTATTTACAACCTACAAGAAGAAACCTTCCTGTAAAAGAATATGTAGAAGAGTGGAAATTTGAGTTTTATAAGAAAAAGGGGTATGAACTCGGCTTTAAATGGGTTCAGTCCGGACCTTTTGTGAGAAGTTCTTACTTGTCTTCTGAAGTATTTGAAAAGTAATAAAAACAAAGGAGATCAACAATGGACAGAAACTTGGCGCTTGAAATGGTCAGAGTGACCGAAGCAGCTGCACTGGCTGCATCAAGGTATGTCGGAAAAGGCAATGAAAAAAAGGTAGACCAGGCCGGTGTGGATGCAATGAGACGGTGCCTTAACTCTCTTGATTTTAAAGGAAGAATAGTAATTGGAGAAGGCGAAAGGGACGAGGCTCCCATGCTTTATATAGGTGAAGAGGTAGGAAGCGGTAAAGGTCCTGAGCTTGATATTGCTGTAGATCCCGTGGAGGGAACTACTATCAGTGCAAAGGGTCTTCCTAATTCCATTGCTGTTCTGGCGATCGGTGAAAAAGGTAATCTGTTATATGCCCCTGATATTTATATGGATAAGGTTGCAGTAGGACCTGAAGGTAAGGGAATTATTGATATTACAAAGGGGGCTACATGGAATCTTAAAGAGCTTGCGAAAGCCAAGGATTCTAAGATTGAGGATTTGACCGCAGTTATTCTTGATAGACCCAGACATGAGGAATTGATAAGAGAAGTCAGAGAAGCAGGAGCCAGAATAAATCTGATAGGGGACGGAGATGTATCAGGCGCGCTTGCGACTGCCAGAGAACATTCCGGAGTCGATATTCTTTTAGGTATAGGCGGAGCACCTGAAGGCGTTATCTCAGCTGCTGCTTTAACCTGTATGGGAGGAGACATTCAGGGAAGACTCTTGCCCAAGGACGATAAACAGAAAGAAAGAATGAATAAAATGGGTCTAGATGATCCTGATCGGGTTTTCATGATGAATGACCTTGCAAGAGGCGATCTAATGTTTGCTGCCACGGGCATAACAAGAGGTACTTTCTTAAGAGGTGTGAGGTACATTAAAGGCGGCGCGATTACCGAATCAATGGTTATCAGATCAAAGACATTGACATTGCGTTTTATGACGACCATTCATACATTTGATCAAAAGCCAAAAATGATTAAGGATTTGATAAATTGTTAGATTAATCAGTTGTAACTTTCAAAGTCATGTCAAATTCAATAGTTTCTGTTTTATCGTAGGTAGAATCTGTGCAAATAGTGTACACAAGCTTTACCGAATTATCTTCAAAGTAGGCAAATATATCCATAAGGTGTTGATTGCTAATCTGAGCACTAATTCCTCTTTTACCCTTTGAATATTTGTTGTCTCCGTCTAAAAAATAAATTTCCTCTTCAATATCTTCAATAATTATTTTCAAACTTTCGGTAAACATGTAATCGGATTTGTTTCTTAGAAACGCTACAAGATATGAGAAATCTGTATTGGTACAGTCGGTCTTATTCTCAGGGCAGTCGATTTCTTTGAGTTCATATTCACTAAGTTTTTCCGGTAAAGTCGCAACATCTTTGTAAAGCTTTGATTTACGGCCGTTGACCTTTAAGACAAGTTTTGGAGTTACATTATCTTTGGCAACATATGTCGAATCAGCTTTGCTTTCAGTAAATGTAAACAGTAAACACGACACGAGCCGGTAAGTCACACGCGGATGAAGAAGTTTGCCAAAGACAGGCAGGCATGCATAAATTACGAGTTCAACCAACCGCGCGCGTCGGCGTTACGCAGTTTGTTTCGTGTACATTACATCATACATGCGTAC
>CAYYBZ010000129.1:0-4432 GCA_964470285.1 uncultured Oligoflexia bacterium | reverse complement strand
ACAGTAAACAAAAACCAATAAGTATTTGCATCGCCCTTTTCAATATAATTCCTTTTTTAAATATTATAAAAAAGAGGGTTGGTCTGACCACCAACCCTCTCATTCTTTCAAGGGGTCCTGGTAATATTTATTAGAAGGAGGGATAAATGGAACTACCAGGCCCTCTTTTTTTATTTCAGTTAGGTTGAGCTTTGCATCTAGCACCATTCGTAGGGGGAAATGAGGTAGTGGTCACTAGATTCTCTACTAACCCCCTAACTGAAAACTTTTAACGCTCAATTTATAAGCATTTTGCGTGCCAAAATAAAAGCTAAATATCGAAATGTGTAAGTTGTTGAAAAACATGAACAATATTCTTATGAAAGTAATATAACATAAACAAAATTAACAATATCAAGTTATTCTAATGTAAATTCTACACAAAAAACAAATGTAAAAATTTCACTATAATGCAATACAACATGAAATAGGATAAAATAATAATAAAAACAGTCACTAATAGATTTAAAATAATAAACTATGATAGTGTAATAATTACAAAGAATAAAATCCCTAAACAGTGTAAAAATTACAAAATTTTAAAAGATCCAATATTTATTGCATTTTATAAATTTTTAACTTGTTATGCAGTGTCTTTAAACTGATTCCTAATATTTTTGCCGCCTCAGTCTTGTTTCCTGCTGTAAATTCAAGAGTTTTTTCTATGGCTTCCTTTTCAATATCGGCTACTGTCATCCCTATCTTGAATGAGACTTCAGGACCTTTTTGTGCATTGTTAGCTATATTTGGAGGTAAATCGGAAGCAGTAATAAGATTGCCGGAACATACTATTACTGACCTTTCTATAACATTCTTAAGTTCTCTTACGTTGCCGGGCCAGTTATAGCTTTTAAGGAAATTTAAGGCGTCATGATCGATAGCTTTAACTTCCCTGTTATTTTTCTTATTAAATTCTTCTATAAAAGTATGAGCAAGCAGGGGTATATCGGCTATTCGCTCTCTTAGTTGAGGCAGTTTGAGATTAAAAACGTTCAGTCTGTAATACAAGTCATCTCTTAAGACATTTTTTTTAACTGCTTCCTCGAAATCAATATTTGATGCGGCGACTAATCTGACATTTGCCTTAATTTCGTCTTTGCCGCCGATTCTTCTGAAACTTTGAGTTTCTAACACCCTCAATAACTTACTTTGAAGGTCTGTGGCCATTTGAGTAATTTCGTCTAGAAAGAGTGTGCCGCAGTCTGCAAGCTCATAGCAACCTTCCTTGGTTTTAATTGCACCAGTAAACGAACCCTTTTCATGTCCGAATATCTCACTCTCCAAAAGTGTTTCCGGGATAGCGGCACAGTTTATGGCTATGAAAGGACCCGATCTTCTTGGGGAAAGTTCGTGTATGGCCTTAGCAACAAGCTCTTTTCCGGTTCCTGAGGCCCCCTGTATTAAAACTGACGCGGTACTTGGGGCAGCAACTTCTATTTGATGAAAAACTTCCTGCATAACGGGAGTGTTTCCTCTAAGTGTCCCGAATGAACCGAGTCTTTTTAGCTGTTGCCTTAAAACTTTAATTTCCGATTCAACTTCCAGCTTTTCGGCTATTTGAAGAACGATGTTTCTGAGTCGCACTATATCTATGGGTTTTGTTAGATAATCGTATGCTCCGAGTTTGATGGCCTCTACCGCGGAGTCAATAGTGCCCTGAGCGGTAAGCATGACAAAAGTAATTGTCGGGTCAGAGTCAATCTTTTTAAGAACCTGAAGGCCGTCAAGTTTGGGCATTTTAAGGTCGCATATAACTACATTGGGTTTATTGCTTAGAATTGTGTTGTAAGCTTCTTCGCCATCTTTGGCCTTTAAGACTTCATATCCCCATGTATCAAGAAGTTCGGACAAGCCTTCTCTTGAAGATTTTTCATCATCTACAACCAGTATTTTTATTTTTTGTGTTTCCGATTTATCCATTTTTATGCTGCGGGAAATGTTATATAAAATGTGGTTCCTTTGTTTTTTTTGCTTTTAAATGTGATTTTACCGCCGTGATTCTTAACAAGCTGGTTTACCATTGCAAGACCAAGCCCCGAACCCTGTTTACGTGTGGTAAAAAACGGGGAAAATATTTCATTATGATGCTCATTCTTAATACCTATACCGGTATCGGATATGGTAACCATAACGATTCCATCGGGCTGATTCCTCGTTTTTACAGTTAGTTTTCCTCCGTCGAGCATTGCCTGAACGCTGTTTAGAAACAAATTTAATAGAATTTGCTTTAGCTGATTTTCCTCGCCGTGTATTTTAAAGAGCTTTTCAGATAAATTACTGAAAACTTTTACCCCGGCTTTGGCGGTCTCAGGCTCTATGAACTCGATAATATTATCAATGATTTGGTTAATGCTCAATTCTTTGTACTGCATGCTTTGGGGTTTTGCGAAATCAAGGAAGTCTTTTATTACTTTATCAAGTCTTGATACTTCACCTTGAATGATGTTTAAGTACTTATCAAACGGTGTTCCGGATGAGTCCGTATAATTTTTTCTGATTTGACCTTTAAGAATTTCCATGTTGATGACTATTGAGTTTAAAGGGTTCTTGATCTCATGGGCAAGGCTTGCCGAGAGGGTACCAATAGCGGACATTTTTTCATTCTGATTGATTTCCTGTGATAATCGTATGTTTTCTGTTATATCCCTGAGTATTATTGCTCTGCCGATTATTTTTCCATTCGTATCCTTGATAAGGGTTGCTGTTTCTGCAATAGAAACCCTTCTTTTGTCTTTTCTGATTCTTTCTGTTACGTGATTTCTTATGGCACCCTCATCCAAAACTTTCTTTCTTAGTTTTTCAAGTTCCCTTTTTTCGATAAGGTCTGGAGGTACAAGAAGTTCAAAATTTTTCCCGACTATTTGCGATGCCTTGTATCCGAATATCTGTTCGGCGCCCTTGTTCCAGGTCTGAATAATTCTTTTATTATCCAAGACTATAATTCCATCGGCAGATTCCTTAAGAATATTGGCAAGGAACTGCTCCTTGGCCCTGATTTCAGTTTCGAGTTTCTTTTTTTCAGTTATGTCTATCATTGAAGCTATGGAGTATTCAGTGCCGGGAATTACATTTATATTAATGTCTATTAGTCTTTCTTCACCGTTTTTACGCATAAAAATAAATTCATAGCGTGTAGGAACATTATTTTTTTGTTTCCATCTCTTTTCATGAATAGCTGCAACACGCTTTTTGTCTTTAACGAAACCAAGGTAATGCTTTTTACCTTCCAGTTCTTCTTTCTTAAAACCTGCAAGATCGCTGAAAGTTTTATTTACACTGCTAATCATGCCTTTTGAGTCGTTAACTACTATTGCTGTTCCGGAATGCTGAAAAAGTGTCCTGTAAAACTCTTCGGATTTTTTTAGGTGTTCTTCAAGAAGTTTGCTCTCCGTGACATCGAAAAGTATTTCCAAAACGCTTCTTGGCTTTCCCTCAGGATCAAGGAAAGGGACGGCGACGCTTTGAAGATATCTAGGTGAACCGTATTTTGTTTTTCTTTGAATAATACCGGTTTTAATAGATCTGGTTTTTATTGCCTTTATTGGGACGCAGTCTTTACATATTTTATCGGTTTTATGGTATATATAATGGCAATGTTTTCCGACAAAATCGGGGAGCGGGCCGTGAATAGTTTCTAAATAACGGTTTGACCATAGTATTCTCATATCGGGGGAGAGCAAAGAAATACTGGCACCTTTTGTTTTTCTGAGAGTTTTTGGATCAATTACCGGCTCCGGAAAAATCGCATCCAAAAGCGGAGTGGGCTTTCTATAACTTTCCTTGGATTTGTTTTTTGCAGATGATTTTTTAGTAGTCATAAAAATCTCTGATTATATCTTCATAAATTTTTTCAACCGCGAATCTTTTAATTTTCAAAGTCGGAGTAAGTTCTCCTGTTTCAATGGAAAAATCATTGTTCAGTATCCTATACTTTCTTATTTTTTCAAAGTTTGAAAGATTTGAATTTACTAATTTTATCTGCGAATCGATAACTTTCTCAAATGAAAGGGATTGATCCTTATCTGGAACTATCAAGGCGGTTAAATAGTCTCTGTTATCACCTGTGACAAAAGCCTGTTTTATGTACGGATTTTCAAGCAGCATGGATTCAATCTTTTGCGGTGCGACATTCTTCCCGCCGCGTGTAACTATAAGCTCCTTTTTTCTTCCGGTAATTTTAATGAAACCTTCTGCGTCTATTGAACCTAAATCTCCTGTGTGAAGCCAGCCTTTACTATCGATAATTGCTTTTGTAGCTTTTTTATTTTTATAATAGCCCGCCATTACATTATCACCTTTAACAAGTATTTCACCTTCATGGGATATTTTTACAGCAACTCCGGGAAGGGCTTTACCAATAGTTCCGGGTTTATTACTATTAACATGATTGCAT
>CAYYBZ010000128.1:1957-6440 GCA_964470285.1 uncultured Oligoflexia bacterium | reverse complement strand
ATCTTTGCCGGCGACAATGAAAGAATTGAAATTACCCATAAGGCTACAGATAATCTTGTGTTTGCGAAAGGTGCCCTGGAAGCCGCCAAATGGATTATAGAACATGAACCCGGGCTTTACTCAATGATGGACGTTCTCAACCTAAAGTAAATTATATTAACTTATCTCTTAAGGAGTTGAATTTAATGGAATTTAAATTTGCAAGCAGAATGGAAACTTTACCGCCTTACCTTTTTGCCGAAATTAACAGGATGAAGGCGGAAATGACCGCTAAAGGGGTTGACGTCATAGATCTTGGTATAGGGGACCCGGATATACCTACTTCTGAAATTATAGTTAAGGCCATGCAGGAAGAGGTGGCGAAGCCCGAAAACCATAATTATCCCCCTTATAACGGACTTGCCGAATTCAGGGAAGCAATAAGGGATTATTTTGAAGATAGATATTCAGTTAAGATTCATCCGGAAAAAGAAATATGGCCCCTGATTGGATCGAAAGAGGCGATATTTCATGTGCCTTTTTTCATGTGTGATGAGGGCGACTATGTTTTGGTCCCTGATCCCGGATATCCGGTTTACTCGATAGCAGCAAATTTAATGGGTGCCAGGGTTCACAATATGCCGCTTTTAAAGGAAAACAACTTTTTGCCGGACCTTAATAAAATACCTGAGGAAATAGCATCTAAATCAAAGGTTCTATTTGTTAATTATCCAAACAATCCTACAAGCGCGGGTGCCGATGCAGGATTTTTTAAAAGACTGGTAGATTTCGCTAAAAGACACAATATAGCAGTTTTTCACGATGCAGCGTACATTGAGGTTTTTTATGGTAAACCGCCGATAAGTATTCTTGAAATCGACAATGCCAAGGATTGCTGTGTTGAATTTCATTCTCTTTCAAAAACATTCAATATGACGGGGTGGAGAGTGGGATTTGTCGTTGGAAATGAGAGTCTTGTCGGAACTTTAGGAAGGCTTAAAACGAACATAGATTCAAGTATTTTTAAGGCAATTCAAAGGGCGTGTATAGTAGGCCTCAGGAATTACAAGGAAATTACATCCAAAAGCAGGGAGATTTTTAAAGACAGGAAAGAAAGGTACTCGAAGGTTTTACGCGAAATAGGCTTTAATTTTAAAGAGCCCGACGGAACCTTTTATTTCTGGATAGAAGTGCCCAAAGGATTAAAATCAAAGGATTTTGTAACAAGACTTCTTGAAAAAACAGGTGTAGTCGTAACCCCCGGAATCGGGATGGGGCCCTCCGGAGATAAGTTTTTTAGAATTTCCCTAACCGCTCCCGAAGACAGACTTAAAGAAGGTCTTGAAAGACTTAAGGGCTTTGATCCGGACAATCTTTAATCCGTAAGAGCAATATTATCTGTGCCGTCGAATATGCCTCTTTCCATGAACACTTTTTTAATGATACCGGCATATTTTTTATCATAAAGATTTGAATCTGCTACCAGCAGGGCAATGGCTCCCTGTTTGAAAGTAACTCCCGAATCCGGCAGAAAGTAAATGCTTTTTACTATGAGTTTATTGGCAATATCTGCAGGATCTTCGCCTGAATCGGTGTTAATTTCACTTCTTAGTTTCCACAGTGCCGAGGACCATATTAATGAGTCGTCATGATCTCTTCCTGTTTTATCTTCAGGATACACCTTGTCTATGTCGATTCTTCTTAGACATCCCGAATCCGAATAGAATATTGAATCCCATTCACCCAGACAGGGATCGCTTGAGTAAGAAGCCGAAATATAATCGGCGTAGCCCTCATGCATTGCTGAAGCCTCGCCGGTCAGGTGAAGAATTTTAGGTTTTATATAGTCTACGAGAGCATGCCCGAATTCATGTATTACAATGTCGGTATCGGAGGCATCGTTGACGTCTCCGTTTCCATATATAATCATTTTTCTGGCACCGGAATACCAGGACTGATCTTTAAATGTTCCGTGAGCATCCGCCTGAATTTTGTATGAATTGAAGATTTGAAATCCGAGCTGCCTTAAATAACTTCTGCAATTCTCAAGATGGAAATATACATTTACCTGTTCATATCCCGGATTGGAATGGATGGATTCATCTCCTATGTTAAAATCGAAATGATAAGGATAATCAAAAACCGGCGTATCTTCAAAAACAGGCTTGTAAATGCTGTCCAGGACTTCAAAGAAAGCACCTTTTAATGAATATTTCTCTCCCTCCCGGGGTTCCAATATATTTCGAAGAATTACTTCATCCTTGTTTTCAGAAACATTCGGGTTTCTAGAGTGCAGGTAGCCCTGTGCATCCAGTAATTTGATAGCATTGACTTTTCTGTAAATGGTACCGTTTTCGGCATCTATATCGTATACCCAGTCACCCAGAGGAATCATGGTCGGGTAGTAAATTCTCCATACTTTAGTAAAGCTGTTGCCGATTTTTAAAAGCCCCAGACTTTGCTTGACAGAATAATCCTTTTTTAAGAAGACATTTAAATCTTCTTCTACTATGCTTAAAGCATCTTCAGGTCCTATCATTCTTTTCGTGTTTGAAATTTTCGCCTTTTCATATTCCTTAAAATCATTAGTAACCAGCTCTATTACTCCGTCGGAATTTACGTGAACAACAACTGTTGCATTAAAAACGGGAAGTCTTTTAAGCGTTTGATTGTAAATTACATGAGTTGTGCCCGGTGAGGTAATCTGTTTTTCAAATTTAAGATCATCATTTAAATTTTTAAATCGGAAGAGTTTAGTGTTTTGCTGTAAAAAATTGTAGGCAATCGCCCTTGGAGTTCCCGTTTGTTCGGAACAATCGCAACCGAATATCATTTTCGGTATTTTAACTCCTTTTTCGAATATCCCTTTCCATTGAGAACCGTCGGGTGCATCGACCGGGTTTGTAGACATCTCGTCGTTAGTGTCGATCGCTGTTTGGTCCGTTCCCGGCATGAGACTTATTGCTTTTACTTTTGAATGCGATTCACGGTGAGGTAATAAAACAATTAGAAATACAAAGATGCCCGTTAAGATTCGTTTTGTTTTACCGGCCATGGTTTCCCCCTTTAGTTCATTAGCCTTTGAAAACAAAAGAATACAGAAATAGATATGACCTGATTGCTTGTGATTTCCCCCTCTAAACTCAAGTTAACAATATCGCAGGCAGAGGGTGTAAGTCAAGAGAAAAATTACGCATTGTGACAAACGTCGGTCATTTATACATTTCCTTCAAACAATGTTTTGAAATCATTGATAATTATTTAATTGTTCTATTTTGTTCTGCAAGTATAATGCCTTTCTGAGTTTTTAAACGAAGAACAGGTTAGAAATTTCAAGAAACAATGAAGGCGATTCTAAGTTTACTAAAACCGGGTGGCTCCAAACCTCAGGCCTTTATAAGGACTTTAGGAAGGTCTTTTCAGTATATATATCGAATTGTCAGACATAGAAGTTTTAACGTAAATCTGAATACAAAAGAATTCTGGAATAAAAAACTTTCCGAAAAGGGGGATTTCTGGCGGGACACGCATTACAGGGAACTTTTTGACATATTTCCCAAAGATAAACCTTTTTCGCTTTTGGATTTGGGCTGTGCGCTGGGTGACGGACCCCGTCTGCTTAAAAAAATATATAAATCGGCAGAAATAACCGGAGCAGATATTTCCGAGGCAGCGATAAATAAAGCAAAGAGTAGAAACGAGGAAATCGATTACATTGTCCTTGACATACTCAAAGATAAGATTCCGAAGCGTTACGAATATATTACAATAATTGAGACGCTGGAACATTTTGACGATCCTTTCAATGTAGTCGACAAATGTCTTAAGATGTGCGACAAAGCTCTGATTATAAGTACTCCTTACACTGCGGACTACAGCGGTAAAATAGATTTTGTCGATGAACACAGGTATTCATTCAATGAAACAACATTCGAAAATTACAACGCCAGGGTTATAAAGATCACAGATTTTATGAAAGAGACAGGCGGTAAATGCATACTTTACGAGATCAGGCCCAAATAAAAAGTTATTATCCCGCGGCCTTTTTTATGATTTCGGCAAGATGACCGATATTTATATTTTCATTGTGATGTGTAAGTATTCTTTCCCTAGCGGTTTTTCCTATTTTTTCACTGAGCTCTTTATCGGAAATTAAATTTAGTATTTTTTCGGTAAAGCCTTCAATGTCGCCGTAGTCAAATATGAATCCGTTTGAGCCGTCTGTAACTATTTCCGGAATACCTCCGACATTTGTCGAGACAACGGTTTTACCCATTGACATGGGTTCAAGAAGGGAATTAGGTGTAGTTTCTATTGATCTCTTTTTCGAAGTCAGAATAGCAATGTCAATAGACGCATAAAAATTCTCTATATCGGGAATATGTCCCAGAAAGACAACATGATCTGAAATTTTCTTATTTTTAAACATTCTTTCAACATAGGGTCTAAATGAGCTTTCACCCGCCCAGAGAAGTTTTATTTTTTTATCTTTCTTTATAAGAGA
>CAYYBZ010000128.1:0-1947 GCA_964470285.1 uncultured Oligoflexia bacterium | reverse complement strand
TATTGAAACTGTAAATTCGGGTCCTTTTTCAGGTGCCGGCCTTGCGGCAATTCCTATGTAACGGTAGTCATCTGTCAGGTTGAATTTTTTCTTAAATGATTTGCCGCTGATATCCGGATTAAATCTCCTGCTGTCGACAGAATGCCATAATATATGAGTAGGTACGGAGGGTTTTTCTCCAAAGGATTTTATCATTTCATTGCAGGTTACAACCAGTCCCTTGGGTTTTGTGTATTTAATGAGATTCCCTATTGCCAGTCTTTGAAAACTGTTCGTTAATCTCGATCCGCATCTCCATAAAACCGGAATATTCATTTTTTTAGATACAAATCCTGAAACAAACCATGAAAATGTTCTTGTTGCGAAGATAATATCGAATTTTTCTTTTTTAAGAATATCGGCTATAAATTTTCTGCTTTTTTGAAAACAACTGTATGTATGAATTGCGTTTTTGATTCTTCCGGTGATTTTGTTTGAATTACCATTGTCATCAGGAAAGCGCTCAGTGTAAATGTAATCCGTGATGTTTTCCCTTTTTAATGCGTCAATAATCATATTACCGGGGCCTATTACGGGAACAGCTTTTATTCCGAAATCGGAAAGATTTCTTAAGGCAACTGTAGCCTGCCTTTCAGCTCCCCCGAACTTTTCGGCGGGCAGCATGTATAAAACTTTAAGCATCGGCTTTAAGATTATTTTTTAGGTACTTTTTCCCAGTCTTTCAGGAATTTATCAATGCCCGCATCGGTTAAGGGATGCTTAACGAGCTGACCTATTACTTTGAAAGGGATAGTGGCTACGTCGGCTCCCATTATGGCAGAATCCAAAACATGAACGGGATTTCTTATGCTAGCTACAAGTATTTCGGTATTGAAATCGTAATTTTCAAATATTGCCTTGATCTGGGAGATTAAATCCATACCTACATGGCTTATATCATCGATTCGGCCGACAAACGGAGAAACGTAAGTGGCGCCTGCTTTTGCAGCTAAAAGAGCCTGCGTAGCTGAGAAAATCAAGGTTGTGTTTACTTTTATTCCTTCGGATGTAAGGGTTTTTATTGCCTTAAGTCCGTCAAGAGTCATGGGTATCTTGATTACGATATTTTTATGAATTTTAGCCAGCTCCCTGCCTTCCTTAATCATTTCATCTGCTTTTAGGGAAACAGCTTCAGCGCTTATCGGGCCGTTAACTACTTCGACAATTTCGTTAATTATTGTTTTAAAATCTTTTCCTTCTTTTGCAACAAGCGAGGGATTGGTCGTAACTCCGTCTACCATTCCCCAACTGTGTGCCGTCTTAATTTCTTCGATATTTGCAGTGTCTATAAAAAACTTCATTTATCTCTCCTTTGATAGTCAGATTATAAATAGAACAGATTGAAAGTAATATTAAAATAGATTAGAAATGTCAAAGTATTATATCAGCTAAGGAATTTAAGTACCTGAAAAGAGAATAAAAAGTGAAATGATTCAAAAAAGAATCATTTTTATTTACGCTACATCAAAGTGAACAGCTCTAATTATTGACTTATCCTTAGATTACGGATAGTTATATCTACCTGTTTGTTTAATATATTTTGAGGAGAAAAATCATGGCAGATGCACATGGAATAATTGAGGGAAGAGGAGCCCGTGAAATGGCTCCGGAAATTTCCACGGCAACGAACATAAAAAGAATGAAAGGCTTAGAAAACATCGACTGGGGCATGAGAAACAGACTTTCAAGAATCATAAAAGACGACGGAAAATGCTTCGTTCTTCCAATCGATCACGGATACTTTCAGGGACCGACAAGATGTCTTGAAAGACCCGGAGAAACGATTAAAGATCTTTTGCCCTTTTCAGATGCTCTTTTTGTGACAAGGGGTGTTTTAAGAAGCTGTGTAAGTCTTTCCCTTGGCCGGTCCTGGCAAGGGGTCTCGGCAACCGTTAGCGTTTTGGACGT
>CAYYBZ010000127.1:0-6462 GCA_964470285.1 uncultured Oligoflexia bacterium | reverse complement strand
AGGCAGTAGGAATTGCTAAGGAAGCGTATGAAACCGCACTTAATTATTCCAAAGAAAGAGAACAGTTCGGACAGTCGCTCTCAGGTTTTCAGGGTATTCGCTGGAAGCTTGCGGATATGATTAAGGAGCTTGAAGCTGCCAGACTTTTAACTTTAAGAGCGGCATGGTTAAAGGCGCAGAAGAAAAAATTTACAAAAGAAGCATCCATGGCAAAACTTTTTTCAACCGAGATAGCAAATAAAATAGCTTTGGAAGCCCTGCAGATTCACGGCGGGTACGGATACGTTAAAGAGTATCCGCTGGAGAGATTTTTAAGGGACGTAAGAGCTACGACAATTTATGAAGGGACTTCTGAAATTCAGAGAATTGTTATCGCCCGGTCGCTTATAGCTTGAGGAAATTATATGATTGAGAATCAAAAGGAACTTAAAAAAAAGCTGGCCGACTGGAGACAGAACACCTTAAAAAAAACTTTAGATAAGCAGCCCGAATCCAAAAAAAGATATTCTACAGTTTCCGATATGGAAATCAACAGGCTTTATACGCCGCTGGATATTCCGAAGTTCGATTATGAAAAGGATTTGGGAAATCCGGGCGAATATCCTTACACACGGGGGGTTCACCCGACCATGTACAGGGGAAAGCCCTGGACGATGAGGCAGTTCTCCGGCTTTGGCAGCGCTAAAGATACCAATAAGAGGCTTCATTATCTTCTGGAACAGGGCCAGACTGGTTTAAGCATCGCTTTTCAACTGCCGACACTTATGGGCTATGATTCAGACAGTCCGAGATCGGCAGGTGAGGTTGGTAAATGCGGAGTAGCAGTAGATACTTTAAAGGATATGGAAACCGTTTTAGATGGAATTCCCCTTGATAAAGTTACAACTTCAATGACCATCAATCCTCCGGCAATTATTCTTCTGGCCATGTATCTTGTAGTGGCGCAGAAGCAGGGAGTATCGTGGGATAAGGTTTCGGGAACGATTCAAAACGATATTTTGAAAGAGTATATAGCGCAGAAAACATGGATATATCCCCCTGTGCCCTCTATGAGGATTATCACGGATATTTTCGAGTTCTGTACAAAAAATGTTCCGAAATGGAACACTATAAGCATAAGCGGATATCATATCCGGGAAGCCGGAGCGACTGCGGTTCAGGAACTTGCTTTCACAATAGGCGACGGCATAGCGTATGTTCAGGCCGGAGTAGACAGGGGACTTGATGTTGACGATTTTGCCCCGAGGCTCTCATATTTCTTTAACTCACATAACGATTTTTTTGAAGAGGTTGCAAAGTTTAGGGCAGCCAGAAGAATGTGGGCAAAGATTATGAAAGAAAGATTCAAGGCCAAAAAACAGCGCTCATGGATGTGCAGATTTCATACTCAAACCGCCGGATGTTCCCTTACGGCACAGCAGCCTTACAATAACGTAGTAAGGGTTGCCATTCAGGCACTTGCGGCAGTTATGGGGGGTACTCAGTCGCTTCATACGAACTCTCTCGATGAAACTTTGGCGCTTCCTACTGAAGAAGCGGTTAGAATTGCATTAAGAACGCAGCAGATAATTGCCCATGAAAGCGGGGTAGCCAACACTATTGATCCTCTTGCAGGTTCATATTTTGTTGAAGCGCTTACTGACAGAATGGAAAAAGAAGCATTCGATTACATCAACAAGATAGATGAAATGGGAGGGATGATTGAGGCAATTGAAAAGGGATATCCCCAAAAAGAAATTGCTGATGCCGCTTACATGTATCAAAAGCAGATCGAAAAAGATGAAAAGGTTGTAGTAGGGGTAAGCAAGTACACGCTGGGCGATGATTCAGACTCAAAGATTCCTACTCTTTATATCTCTGAAGAGGTTGAGAGGGAGCAGATAAAAGGTTTAAAAGAAATTAAGAAAAACCGTGACAACAACCTGGTTGAAAAGAACCTGGCAGCTCTTAAAAAGGCGGCTGAAGGAACAGATAACCTTTTCCCTCATATTCTTGATTGTGTAAGAAGCTATGCAAGTTTAGGGGAAATGTGCCAGACAATGAAGGAAGTGTTCGGGGAATATAAAGATCCTAAAGTGATTTAGTTGCGGGATTAACGGTGAGGAAAGAAAAATGACAGAGACAAAGATAAGAATACTCGTGGCAAAGGCGGGACTGGACGGACATGACAGGGGAGCAAAGATTGTGGCAAGGGCATTTAGAGATGCCGGGTTTGAAGTAATTTATACCGGGCTTCACCAGACTCCCGAGATGATAGTCAGCGCGGCAATCGATGAGGATGTTGATGCAATTAGCATAGGAATATTATCCGGTGCACATAACTTTATTTTTCCCGAAATACTAAAGCTTCTAAAAAATAAGAAAGCCGAAGATATTCATGTGTTCGGCGGAGGGATTATACCCGAAGAGGACATGGCGACGCTTAAAAAACTGGGCATAGGAAGGCTGTTTCCTCCGGGAACCGATACGCGGGACATAGTCAAATATGTTAAAAACGGATTTAAGGGATAAAAAAATGGATTTTGAGTTAAATGAAAATCACAAAATGGTTAAGAATATGATATCCGATTTCTGTAAAAAGGAAATCGCTCCCAACTCGTCCAAATGGGATAAGGAAGGAATCTTTCCCTCGGATATTTACAGGAAACTCGGAGAACTTGGAATTATGGGAATGACCTTCGATGAGAAGTGGGACGGAGCCGCAATGGACACCGTCAGCCTGTGTGTCGCAGTTGAAGAGCTTTCAAGATGGGATGCTTCTGTAGGTCTGACGGTTGAAGCGCATAATTGCCTTTGTGCCGGTCATGTGAATTTTGCCGGAACAGATAAACAAAAAGAAAAGTATCTTAAAAAAATGGCCACAGGCGAGCATCTGGGCGCATGGGCTTTGACGGAACCGGGTTCGGGAAGTGATGCGGCAGGGATGAAAACTACGGCCGTTAAAAAGGGAGATAAATGGGTTTTAAACGGTTCTAAAAATTTTATAACTCAGGGGTCGGTTGCGCAGACTTACGTAATAATGGCAATTACGGATAGAAATAGAAGCACTCACGGAATATCGGCCTTTATAGTCGAGAAGGGAACCAAAGGATTCACCGTCGGTAAAAAGGAAGACAAACTCGGCTGCAGGGCAAGCGATACGGCCCAGCTAATCCTTGAAGATGTTGAAATACCCTCTGAAAATATTTTAGGAAAGGAAAATGAAGGTTTTGTAGATACGCTTAAGATTCTTGATAAGGGAAGGGTTGTAATCGGTGCTATGTCGGTAGGAATTGCAAGAGGCGCACTTGAAGAAAGTATAAAATATGCGAAAGAAAGAGAACAGTTCGGTCAGCCTATATCCAACTTTCAGGCAATTCAGTGGATGATAGCCGATATGGCAACGGAAATCGAAGCGGCAAGACTTATGGTGTTTAACTGCGCAACTAAGCACGATAGGGGGGAGAAAATAAATCTTGAAGCGGCCATAGCAAAACTTTACGCCGGAGAAATGGCCGTCAGAGCCACATCAAAGGGTATTCAGATACACGGCGGTTACGGATACACTTCCGATTTTCCGGTCGAGAGATACTTCCGTGATATTAAATTGTGCGAAATAGGCGAAGGTACCGCTGAGATCAATAAGCTTATAATTGCCCGTAACATATTAAAATAGTAAGTTTCAAAAACAAAGGTATTGCTTTTTCTTTCGCTTAAACCCGCTTAGGCTCAGAAAAAGCAATGCCTTTGTTTTTGATAAACATATCTAATCTGTTAGGGTATTGATTGTTACTTATTGATCTCACCGCCAACCTACAATGCTTTAAGATGCTGAATATAAAGAATAAAAATGACGTTGATTTGTGTAACGCCATGTGTTACAAAATAGCACCGCTATATATTACAGGAGAAGTGAATGAAGGTTTCAAGACGGATTTCAGCGATTGTATCAATAACGTTATTTTTATTATGTATTAGTCATGCCCATGCGATAAGCAAGATTTCATATTTACTTACTTTTGAAGATATTGCAGCGTCAAGATTAAGGATAGCGCTTTCACCGGAAAATGTGGGAGCCTATTATTCTTTATCTCGCAAATTAAGCTCAAGATTTGTACAAAGCCTGGGAGGTTTGGCGACTGTCGGATATGCAGCAAGGACCGGTGATATCCCCTTTAGCGCTCTTACTAAACCGGAAACAAGGGATCTCGGTATTGAAGGGGGTAACATAAGCAGGTTTTATCGCGAGATGGGCTTTGGAAGAAGCTTTAGCCTTGTCGGAGAAGAAGAGTATGTTCGGGTGCAGGAACTTGAAGCATCTTTTCTTGCTGCGGCCGTTGATATTCTAGGTTCTATTATTTCCCGAATTCCCGAAGGTGAAGGAGAGATAGGATTTATAAAAAACGTTCCTCCTACTTATCTTATGCTTTTAGTCCTGGCAGCAGATATGCCTTCCTTCATTATTCAAAAAGGTCTTTCTTCGGGAAATATGTATAACTCCGATATAACTTACCGCACTTATGCGAGCAGATATTTCAATGCAATGTTTTTAGCTTTCAGGGCTGTCATAAACATGACGTATCCTGAAAAGTTTAATTCGGGAGCACATAAAAACATCATAGTGTCCCAATTGAATGATTTTTTCAAAAGGCAATGCGAGTTAGCAAGAAAACTGCAGCATGGTAAAGGAGATCCGGATATTTACAAATCGGCCATGGTTTATAAAAGAAGACTTACATCTGTAAGGGATTCTCTTCGAGATGCTCTTCTGACAATGAGTGAGATTTTAAGTGACGCCGAGAAAGTCAGTTATGAGACTATGATGCTTAAAATGGTCAAAATGCTGGCCGGTTATCAGAAAAGAGCCGGACTTATAACTGAAGATGTTTACCATGAGATTATAGCGGCTCCCGGTTTCTGGCTTAAAGATCAGCTGGGGAAATATCAACCGGTACTTCCATACGGCTACATCCGTACCACACAGGTAGATAACGGAGACGTCACGGAAATTATCAGAAGAATTATCAGAAAGTTCTAAACGAAGCCCTATTCGAATTCTACAATTTTTTTGCCTGCCTCTACAAGATCACCCTCTTTGAATAGAACTTTAGAGATTTTACCGTTCCTGGGTGAGATCAGTTCATTTTCCATTTTCATCGCTTCTAAAATTGCTATTTTCTGACCTGATTTGATATTGTCCCCGGGTTTTACAAGCATTTTATTAACCTTTCCCGGCATGGGAGCGGTAACTTCTTCCGAAAGAGAATCGCTAAAAGATTCAAAATTGCTTGAATCATCCTCATCCATATCCTTTATCTCAAAGTAAGCTCCGTCAATGCAAACGTAGTATGTGTTTTCAAATTTGAATAAATGCGCCTGTTTTTTTCTTCCGTTGATATTCAGAAGCATCTCATTTCCTGAAATAAAAACAGAACTAACTTTATATTTGTCTTTGTCCAGTGATACGTCATAGCTGTCGGATTCTTTGCTTACGTCAACGATAAAACTGTCATTATCAATTGAGAAATTAAAATTCATAAAAGCTAATTCTCCAAAAGCTCGAAATTACCCATGTTCATCCATGGGTCAAAACTTTCCGTAACTTCTGAGCCGGTATTTACTTTGGGCTTATCCAGGCATCTGTATACGGATAATGACGCCAAAGCCAGTTTAAGTTCGTCTTTACAGGCGGATTTGACTTTAAAGCCCTTAAGTTCCTTATCAATAAACGAGGTGTCCATTACACCTTTTTGAAAGTTTTTATTTTCAAGACATGCCTTTAAAAACGGGATAGGAGTTTTTACGCCGAGTATGACATAGTCGCAAAGAGCGTTTATCATCCTTTTAATCGCTGAATTTCTGTCAGGTGCATGAACGATGAGCTTTGAAAGAATAGGATCATAATAGACGGGAATTTGCTGACCTGATTTTATGCCCGAATCTACTCTTATCCCCGGTCCACGAGGTTCTTTTAAAAAGTGAATTTTGCCGGGGGCGGGCAGAAAGTTATTATCGCAGTCCTCTGCATAAATTCTGCATTCTATTGAATGACCGGTTTGTTTTAAATCACTTTGCTTAATCGAAAGCTTTTCACCCCGGGCAACCCTTATCTGTTCCTTTACAAGATCGATACCCAGTGTCATCTCGGTTACCGGATGTTCAACCTGAATTCTTGTGTTTACTTCCAGAAAATAAAAGTTTTTATCCTTATCAAGAAGGAATTCAACCGTTCCGGCATTAACATAGTTTGCGGTCTTTGCAACTTTAATCGCGGTTTCTCCCATTTTTAAGCGCATTTCATCGTCCAGAGCGGTACTGGGTGTCTCTTCGATTATTTTCTGATGCCTTCTTTGAATTGTGCATTCTCTTTCAAAACAGTGAACTGTGTTTCCAAAGCTGTCCGCAAAAATCTGAATCTCGACGTGTCTTGGGTTTTCCTGATACTTCTCAACGAATATCGTGTCGTCTCCAAAAGCAGATTTG
>CAYYBZ010000126.1:0-6467 GCA_964470285.1 uncultured Oligoflexia bacterium | reverse complement strand
GATTGAAAATGATTAAGGAAGAAATACGGAAGAAATACGGAAGAAATCACTGCATGGAGACTCCTGGAACCGGAAATCACCATGGAAGAAATCGCACAGAGAATAGGTAAAAGTCAAAGCACCATTGAGAAAACCATAAAAAAATTAAGAGAAGATGAAATATTGGAAAGAGTTGGATCAACAAAAGCTGGATACTGGAAAATAAACGTTTGAGAAAGGAATGAAAGAATATGATCCAGTATTCAGAAAATAAAAGGCTGAATTTGTTCAAAAGTCTCTTTAAAGGCAGGGAGGATGTCTTTGCCAGACGCTGGGAAAAAGGAAATAAAAGCGGATACATGCCTGCGTATTATTATGATCGCTACATGTACCGACTCCATAAAATGAAGGGTGGTACTTTCAAAAACTACAAAGACAAAGCACTCCTTCCACTTACTGACGAGCAGTTTCAAAAGCATCTTCACGGTGAACAGTTTATTGGCATCTATCCATTACTACCGGACAACACTTCCTGGTTTATCGCAGCAGACTTTGACAAAGAAAACTGGATGGAAGAATGCCGAACGCTTATCAACGTTTGTAAAGAAAAAGAGATCCCCGCTTACCTGGAAAGGTCACGTTCCGGTAAAGGAGGTCACGTCTGGGTGTTTTTTGACAAGCCTTATCCTGCCATCAGAAGCCGTAAGATATTAATCACCCTATTGGAAAAGGTCAAGATCTTTTCCGCATTCGAGAAGAATTCCAGTTTTGACCGGCTTTTTCCCAACCAGGACTTCCATTCAGGAAAAGGATTGGGGAATTTGATCGCACTACCACTTCACAAACCAACATTGGAAGAAGGTAACAGTTGCTTTGTAGATGAACAATTAGAGCCTTATCAAAATCAGTGGGAATTTCTATCCTCGATTAAAAAGGTGTCCACATCTCATCTTGACGCGATCTATAATGCTCTCCAACCGGCTAATGTCATGGTGGCACCAAATATAGATTCAGATAGGCTCCATATTAGACAAAGCAATATAATTCGTCTCAATCGAGCAGGCATAACGCCTCAAGAGGGACAAAATGGTAAGCCGTTTTATGATTCAGACGAACAATTACTGAATGACCTATTAAAAAATAATAAGGTTAAGCATCACAGACAATTGCGGTATCTGGCATCCAGGCATGAAGGCGCGACCTTAAAACTGCGATTTGTTCAGAACCCTTTCTCATTCGTATTCTTACTCTCTGGACCAGAGCAATATCATATTGTACTAGAAACCCTGGACACAGAAGAAGCTACATATATCTGGCATGTTAACAAAGACAAGCAATCTCTATGGCAGAAGCTGCAGTCAATAGACCAGGACTTAAATGTCATCAGGAATAAAGGCAGACAAACTTTTCTTGAAAAGCAGCCAGACAATTTCAGCCGACTCATCCATGACTATACTGATGAAAGAAAAGGATTTGTCGTCTGGAAAGACAAACTGGAAGAAAGACTATTATAAATAGCACAGCCAAACAGCTAAAGCCATCGGCTGGGTGATCAACACCCTCCGCAACAAGATCGAGAAATACGGCATCGATGTGGAGGAGTATAAATAACATTGAATTTTTTTCTTTACTTTTATTCAGCAAGCCAAGTTGTTGAATTTGATTCCGGATCATTCCCGAATACGCAGCCAGATTTTTTGTGAGTAACAGCAGGAGGTTTCGCAGGCATAGCATATACCAGACAAGGTAAGAACACATAACAAACCAATTCTTGCAACATATATAAACCTGAAGTACCCTTACTAGTCTTTAGCAAATGCAGGCGCAGTAAGATAAAATTGAAAAATAGTATTTATAATAATATGTTAGGTTTCATGCTAAAAACACACAGGATGAATAAAGTATTAAGATTACATAAATGATTCTTATAAATTTGTTTTTTATAGTTTATAAGCTTAATTTGTAAATTATTTACAATAAAATCATTTAAAATGATACTTGAAATACGTTTAAGTAACTTTTTCTCCATAAAAGAAGAAGTTGTATTGGATTTGAGAGCTGCAAATATTAAATCAAAAAATGCTAAAGCACTCAAAAATAACATTACAAAGTTTGAGAAAACATCTGTACTTAAAACAGTTGCGTTGTATGGGGCAAATGCTTCAGGGAAAAGCAACATAATTAAAGCAATCCGTTTTTGCAGCATGATGGTTTTAAACTCCCACAACCACAACGAGAATATAACATTCAACTTCAAAAAATTCAAATTTGGAAATTCAAGCAAAAAACCAAGCAATTACTTCATTCGTTTTGTCAATGATGAAATTGAATACGAATACTCTTTCTCTCTAATGCAAAATAGCGTAGTAACTGAAAGCTTATTCTACTATCCCAAAGGACGAATAACAAAGATATTCACTCGTGATGAACGATTAGGAAAAACAAAAATGGAAAAATATTCGTTCGGTTCTGTTCTAAAAAGACCTTTGGATGTAGCAGACAACACATCAAATAAAACATTATATATTTCCCGAGCAAGCCAATTGGACCGAGAAATAGCTAAAGATGTTTTTAACTATTTCAACGATACTTTTATCCTTGGATATTTAGGACATAATGCTCCTCAGATAGAAAACCTATTTAACGTTTATAAACAACAATTATTAGAAGCATTAAGGATTGCAGATAGCGATATCGTTGATATAAAAATTAGAAAAGTAAAACAGCAAGGGAAAAATTTTAATGCTAATCTACAAGACTTAACATTATCAGTTGAAGATGTAATACAGGACGCATTGCAAATAAAAACATATCATAAGGCAGACCCGAGTGTAGGTTTTGACTTAATTACCGAAGAGTCTGAAGGAACTAAAAAACTTTTTGTGATAATGTTAAACATTTTAGACATAGTTTCTAAAAATAAAATATTGTTGATTGATGAAATTGGAGAAAGTCTGCATACTGATATTATAGAATATATTTTTAATCTATTCCGTGCAGGAAAAAGGGCGCAATTAATATGCACAACTCACAATACTAGATTTTTGAATCTTACCAAGTTTCGTAAAGACCAAATTTTCTTTGTAAATAAAAATGAAGATGCTTCTACGGATTTATATTCACTATACGACTATAGTGACTTTAGAGATACAATGGATTTAGAAAAAGCATATTTACAAGGACGTTTCGATGCCGTTCCATTTGTAAATGACTCTATCGAAAACCTCAAATCAATACTTCACAATGAGTAGGAAAAGACAAGCATCAAAAGAGAAAAAGATAAAACCCCATTTTTGGGTTTTTTGCGAAGGAAAAACCGAGGAAACATATGTTTGTTACCTTCGTTCAAAATATCGAATTCCTATTGAAATTGTCCCTAAAGTTATAGGCAGTAATATCGATGAAAAATTAATCAAAAGGCATAAGAAAGGAAAACCAACTCACGAAAAGGATATTGACTTTTTAATGTATGATGCAGATATAGACGCAGTACTTGAACGGATGCAAAAGATAGATTCTGCCAAATTATTAACATCCAATCCCTCAATTGAACTTTGGTTTTTATTGCATTACAAAAATCAAAATGCACATATTACAACTACCAATTGTATTAGAGAATTATGTAATAGAAATCATAATACTTACAAAAAAGGAGTATTAGACCAAAAGTTGCGAGAGAAATTAAACGAAAAATGCTCTGATGCTTGTAAAAGAGCTAAACAAAAGGAATTATTCAACAATCCATCAACAAATATTTATGAACTCATTGAGATTCTTGAGGAGATAAAGAATGGCTAAAAACAAAGCACGAAAACCTAACACTTTGTATAAGTAATGGCAAGCAAAGTACTGAATTTCGAAGTTTGTAGCCCGCTCAAACTACGTGGCGGTTTGACAGGAAACTACCACGCAATCTGCCACTACTCATACAATTTACCGTTGTAGCCAATTTAAAGAAACAACAACGTCGAACTAAAAATGCTCTAGCATGAAAAGAATACCGATTTTATTGATTTTATTGATTGTAACCTTTTGGTCTTGTAATGTTAATAAAAGCCAAGAAAAACAGCCAGTTACGGAACCTGAAAATAATATTATTGGAAAATGGGTAAGAATTGGACAGACAGGACCAATTGGCTTTGATTTCAAAGAAAACGGCTTGATAGAAGCTGATTTTGGAAATGACCATACAATTGACGTTGTTACAAAATTTGAATTATATGGTGATACTATCAAGTTTATTGATAAAGATGGGAAGATGTGTCAAGGTGCTGGCCAATATAAAATGTATCAAACTAAATATTATTTGTCATTTGACCTAATTGAGGATGATTGTGGTGGACGAATAAAGACAACAATGGGCTTTTGGACGAAACCCAACTTTAAAGATTTAATCAAACAACTTGATGATGAAATAGTCAAATCGCCCAATCCTGAGTTGCACCTCAATAGAGCAAGAATATTTATGGCTACTGGGATGGTGGCTAAAGCAAGGGAAGATTTTGATACCTATTTATTAACTGATACATTAAATGCAAGAGTTTATATAAATAGAGCAGGAACAAGATTTCCCAGCGATTTAGTAGGAGTTGTTTTTGACTGTAATAAGGCAATATCTATAGAACCTAAGAATAAGAATGCATATTTTCTTCGTGGATTAGCGCGATACGAATTAGGAGAAGAAAAACAAGGGTGTGAAGACTTTAATAAGGCTATAGAATTAGGCTTTTCCATTCTAAGAATCGCAGAACAAGAAAAATGTATTGATTATTGGGAAACAAAATGATAAAACTGGCTACAATAAATAAACAGGACTATGAGCGGCCTGCAAGGCCCAGCGATGAGTCCATGTTGAACTATGGCTCGACTTCGCTCATCACATTGCACCCACCAGACTACGAGCAATCTACTTACTGAAGGTTTTCTGGGGTTTCTATCGTTGAATTAACTGGATGTTCTTTGAAGTATTTCAGGTTATCTTGCTTTCGATTAAAAATGATATTGGCAATAAATAAATGCTATATTGGTAATAACATCACGACATGCTTCCTGTGGAATAATTCCTGCACCTTCCCCTCCAAAACACTTTTCCCCATCCACCAATCCACAAAATTTTGTAGCTTAGCACCTCATCCGGAAAATGCAGAAAAACAGATGATTTTCTTTTGGCACGGCCATAAAATAAATATTTCGAAGGAGAATTAACCCCTCCAAGCCATCAACCTGCTTTTCCGTTAACAAGATTTATGAACAAAAATTACTGATAGCGCTTTAAAAACTATGATCACCGGACCCTTGAAATCACAAATCGACCAGATCTGGAATGTGTTCTGGAATGGCGGAATATCCAATACCATCACCATCGTGGAGCAGCTTACCTACCTGATCTTTATCCGCGACCTGGATGAGATTGAAACACGGAACGAGCTGAAAGCAAGACACGGTTTCAAATACACACCGATCTTCAATGAACAACAGCAGCACTTCCGCTGGAAAAACCTGAAGGAGATGGATGTGGCCGAGCGTCATACCATTTTCTCCAATTCGGTGGATGGCATCTTTCCCTTTATCCGCTCCCTGGGGAAGGAGAAAAGCGTCTTCAGCGCACACATGCGGGGTGCCAATTTCGGAATCTCCAAGCCGGCAACGCTCGACCTGGTGATGGAGAAGCTGGAAGCGATCGACATGAGCAACTCCGATACCAAAGGCGATATCTACGAATACCTGCTGTCGAAACTGGAGGGCGGGGGTACCTCCGGACAGTTCCGCACGCCACGGCATATCATTAAAATGATGGTGCGTCTCGTGAAGCCCTCCCTGAACGATATCATCTGCGATCCGGCGGCCGGAACAGCCGGTTTCCTTGTGGCGGCGAAGGAGTATATCGACCACCATTACGATGTGACGGAGATCGACCGGCATGCAGAACATATCAACACAGCGATGTTCAACGGGATGGAGTTCGATGCCACCATGCTGCGGATCGCCTCGATGAACCTCTACCTGCACGGGGTGGAGGAGCCCAATATCATGGACATGGATGCGGTGAGCAAGGACAATACCATCGCCGATGCCTACACGCTCATCCTTGCCAATCCGCCCTTCAAGGGTACCATCGACAAGGAGAGCATTTCGCCCGGATTGCAGAACGTTACCAATACCACCAAAACCGAACTGCTCTTCCTCGCCCTGATGCTACGGCAGCTCAAGTCGGGCGGCCGGTGCGCGGTGATCGTCCCCGATGGCGTGCTGTTCGGGAATGGCAAGGCGCATAAATCCCTCAGGGAGGAGATTATTGCCAACAACAAGCTGGAAGCGGTGATCTCCATGCCAAGCGGGGTGTTTAAACCCTACGCCGGAGTGAGCACGGCCATTCTCGTTTTCACGAAAACCGGTACCGGGGGAACGCAAAATGTCTGGTTCTATGATATGAAGGCCGACGGGAAGTCACTGGACGATAAGCGGAACCTGCTGATCGATGAGGAGAC
>CAYYBZ010000125.1:0-6470 GCA_964470285.1 uncultured Oligoflexia bacterium | reverse complement strand
TTTGTACCAGGCATACGGTTGAGGGGAAAAGCATGTCAGGTGTAACGGTTGTGATGATAATCAGATCGACGTCTTTTGGATCCGTGTTTGTTTTTTCAAGAAGTATCTTACCGGCCTTTGTGGCTAAATGGGATGCGGCCTGACCCTTTTCGACTATTCGTCTTTCTTTAATGCCTGTTCTTTCCGTTATCCATTCATCGGAAGTATCGACCATCTTTTCAAAATCGGCATTTGTTAATACTCTTTCCGGATGAAATTTCGCTACTCCGGTAATTCCCGCTCTTTTCAGTTTCATACTGTTCATACAACACCTTTCGTCTGCCATTAGAATTCAGATAGGATTAAAAAAAACGCTTTATATTATATCTTTAGATTGTCAAATGCAACCCGGTGTTTGGGCGTCAAAAAGGTTTACAAAAACCTGTAAAATAGGGTACTATTTCGATAGTTTATATTTCAATTAAATATAAAGGTCTTGTCAGAAACAAAATTAAACCTTAATATAACCTTATTAGTAATAATTACTGTTACTATTAGGGGCCCTTCATTATTTCCTGTTAAACCTAAAAATCGTAAAATTTAATAAAATTGACTGGTTAGCTATTATAATATAAAATTTTACCGCTGGTTTTGTATTTTTAACCCGGGAGAAAAATATGCCAGGCTTAAAATCAAAAGGGATAGTCAAGTGCATTCTTTTTCTGTCCCTTATCAGCATTATAATCTCGCAGCATGCTTTCTGCGCCGAAAACGAATTAACAATGATCGGAAAAAGCATTTCTTCGATGAGAAAATCCCTCGATCATGTGGCTAAGCTCATAAGGAAGGCCATAGACAAATCCGACGTTTCACTCGTCAACTGCCTGAAACAAAAAGAGGCCCTGATAAAAACCTATTTCAACAGAGCCTTAAGAAATCAGGATAATTTGAGAGCGGCCTATAAGGTAAACGATGCAAAACAGTCTGCAAGATTTTTAAAGCTGATTCAAGCCTCACAAATGAAGGTTAAGGAGATAGAGGAATCTTTGAAAGACTGTAAAAAGGGAGAAATCGTTGAGGATAAAACAAAAGTAAAAGTAATAAAGCCGGAAGGCGAGCTTGAAGAAACAACTGTCGATGAACTTTTCCCGGAGGGAAAACCCGGCGAACCGGAGGGGATACCCATTGTACCGCCTGCCAGTCCTTATCAATGAGAATTTAGCTTATCGATAAGCGGGTTCAGGTGTACCGAGCGGAAATGAAAATTCTCAGATGTGCAGAGTGAATAAAATATTGGCGGTGATGATGCTTTTCACGGGTGCTTTCTTATGGCCTTTGGGTCTATGTGCGGAAATGATACGTCATCCTTCTATCTCCCGAGATCACTCGATTAAAGGTTTGAAAAGATTAAGACTCGGCAAGCTCAACCTTATACCGACCTTCCTTTTTAAGGGAAGCATGGATACAAACGCCTTGTATTCTGATACAGGTAAACAAAGGGATGCGTTTTTCGATATTCAGCCGGGCCTTGATATGGTAGGTAAAGGCGCAAGACTAGATGTACTTGCCGGATACAAATTTCTGGTTCATAAAAATGCAAGGTTTTCCCAGCAGGATTACACGGGGCATGACTTCAGGGGGGAATTGTTTTCAACTCCTTTTACAAAAAGAATTTATTTACAACTAATTGAGGATTTCAGAGATACTTCAGAGCCTGCAGATGTTGAAATACTTAACAACACAAGGGTGATTACAAACATTCTTAATGTATCATCGGGATATATTACACCGGGTGAAAATCTTGAGATAAGTATGGGATATGTGAATACATACAAAAAGTGGGACGAAATATTTAACGGTTCCGACTTTTTCGGTAACAGCGTTCAACTTAGATCAAAGGTCAATTTAAGCTCAAAATACAGATTTTTGCCTAAGACTCAGGCCACTTTTGAGTTTGATTACACCAGAGCAAATCAGACTTATAACAACAGTTTTCTGGGAGGTGATATCACATCCAACGCTTACAGAACCATGTTCGGTCTTGTAGGGGCCTTTACAAGAAGATTAAGTATAATAGCGAAGCTCGGATTCAACAGAATCAATTTCAGCATAGGTGAAAGCGCATCGGACCTGGTTGCAGAAGCAGGTATTAATTATTTCCTGATGCGAAGATTTAGAATCAATACCGCCTATTCAAGAAAGATTGACTATTCCATCTACAGCCCATATAGCTCAATAAACGGATTCAAATTCTCAGTTAGCTATGATTTTTTAAGAAAGTGGAGCGTAGATTTGAAGTTTGATCTCGACGATATAAATTTTTCGGGTCCCGTTGATAACGGAGCCGGCGAACAAAGAGATGATCTGGTTTTGAGATTAAGGCTTGAGGGCGCTTATAGATTTAAAAAATGGCTGAGCTTCATACTCGGTTACGGTATTGAAAACAGGGACTCAAATCTCGTAGGAGTTGTTCAGGGAGCAAGCTCGGCTGAATTTCTGAGGCATACTGTTTATTTCGGTTTAGGATTTAATTACTTTTAGGGATTTACTATGAAAGATTTAATTATAATTATAAGTTCAATCCTGGCAATAATGATCAGCTTGTCATTAATGGCGTCGGATTACACCGTCGGACCCGGTGACGTTATTACGGTGAAAGTCTATAAAGAAAAGGATTTTTCGGGAGATTTTAAGGTTGCCGGTGAGGGTAATCTGAATTATACCGCCGTCGGGGATATTCCGGTGGCAGATAAAACCGAAGAGGAGATAAGAGATAAGATAACGGAAATACTTTCAAAGGATTATCTTGTTAATCCGAAAGTAAGCGTTAGTGTCAAGGAGTACAACTCTAAAAAGGTTCTAGTCGTAGGGTCGGTACAAAAACCGGGCATGTATCCGCTAAAGAGAAAAGTAAATCTTCTGGACGTAATATCCATGGCGGGAGGCCTTGACAAATCTGGATCAACGAAGGTTGTTGTCTTAAGGAAAACGAAATTTGCGGTTCAGGAAAGCTCAAAGAGTATTGAAAAGGAAGTAAAAGAAGATATCGATAAATCTTTAAAAAGCGATGAATCTGATTCAAAAAAAGGAAAAGAACCGCAAGCAAAAGAGATTTCTAAACTGATTCCGATTGTGATTGATTATGCAAAAATTTTAAAAGGCGGGGATATTTCCCAGAATATCGAGATTAAGGGTGGGGATGTAGTAAACATACCCAAGGCAAACGAGGTTTACGTTTTCGGAAGCGTCCAGAAGCCGGGTCCTGTTTTATATTCCGATAATATGGGCGTTTTGCAGGCGGTTACTCTGGCCGGAGGCCCTTCACCCGAAGCTTCGCAGAGCTCAACCTATATCTTGAGGGTCGGGGAAAAGGGAAATGAGCAAAGGATCAAGGTGAATTTAAGCAAAGTTTTAAAGCAAAAAACAAAAAACGTGGCCGTTAAACCGAATGACGTTATAGTCGTTCCGGAAAGTTTTTTCTAGGGGGAAGTTATGGATTCAACACAGTTTTATCTGCAGGAATTCCTTGAAATAATAATCAAGAGAAAAAGACTTATATCTCTTTTTCTGGTTCTTGTAGTCGTTATGGTAACACTTGCGACTTTGAGACAGCAAAAGATATACCGGGCCAAAACAACAGTTGAGGTTGGAGTTGAAACTCCCAACATAAGCTTTTACAAGGAAGTTGTCACAGACAGTCCCCAAAACTGGTGGAGCATTCAGACATATTACGAAACAGAGTACAAAATAATTAAGAGCAGAAATCTTATGGGAATAGTAGCCGATAAGATGATAGATAAGGGATTGGTTCCCAAAAATACAAAAAGGGAATCTCTTATAAGTATGCTGCATGGCTCTATAGGAGTGGATCCTGTTGAAAAGAGCAGACTTGTGATTATATCACTGGATAGTCCGGATCCTAAGCGCGCTGCTCTTCTAAGCAATATGGTGGCGGACGCTTACGTAGAAGAAAATCTCAATAAAAAGATAAGGGGTGCAAAACAGGCTGCAGAAATTCTAAACAAGCAGATGGAAATTTTTAGTGAAGAGAAATCCAAAAGTGATGACAAACTTCAAAACTTCAAAGAGCAGCATAATATTGTTTCACTTGAAAACAAGCAAAATATAGTAAAGGAAAATCTTGTTTCTCTTAACGAATCTTTGAACGAGGTAAAAAATCAAAGAATCAGGCTTGAAGCCAAATACAGGGCTCTTAATTCTATTGTTAACAACACAAAAGATTCTGAAAAGCTTTTCGGTACGGTGAACAGTGATCTTATGACCAGCCTTAAAACAGATTATGACAATCTTGTCCGTGAGCAGGGAGAGTTGAAAAAGAGATATAAAGAAAAGCACCCCCGCATTGTCGAATTGAACGTAAAAATTGAAGAGATTTTTAACTCGGCTAAAAGAGAAGCGGAATCGGAAGTATCAAGGCTAAAGACGGAGTATTTGCTTACCAGGGCTCAGGAAAATTCCATCTCAAAAAGCCTTGAAAATCAGAAAATGGAAGCCCTTAAGATTGATAAGCTTCAGCTCAAAATGCAGAACATAAGTTCTGTACAGGAAGCCAATAAAACATATTTTGAAGGACTTAACAAAAAAATGAAAGAAGCGGGTCTTACAGGCCTTATAAATTCAAATAATATCAAAGTTGTCGATAGGGCATTGATTCCAACAACTCCGGTAAAGCCCAATGTAAAAATGAATATTTTAATGGCTATTGCATTCGGTCTTTTTGGAGGTATAGGCCTTGCGTATATTATCGAAGGTCTTGATAATACGGTTAAATCCGAAGAAGATATTGAAAAATACTGCAAGGTTCCCATGCTTGGGATTATTCCTTTGCATCAGCCTAAAAACGGTAATGACTCTCAAGTGAAAATTGAGTTGATGACAGCGACAGATCCGAAATCAAGTTTTTCAGAAGTTTATAAAACAATTCGGACCAATCTGGCGTTTCTTTCATCAACGCACGGCTATAAGAACTTTCTTATAACATCGGCCGGTGAAAAGGACGGAAAAACTACGTCAGCATTTAATCTGGCAACAAGCATATCCCAGACAGGTGCAAAAACCCTGCTTATTGACATGGACTTAAGAAAGTCTTCCGTCAGTAAGGTTCTTGACATTCAAAAAGAAGACGGTTTAAGCGATTTTCTGGCGGGAATGAAGTCTTTAGAAGAGTGTATTAAAAATTCGGGTATTTCTCCGAGTCTCGATGTCATGACAACGGGGACGCTTCCCCCGAATCCGGCGGAGCTTTTAGAATCGCCGAAAACCAAAGAGGTGATAGCCGAACTTAAGAACAGGTACGATAGAATTATTATTGATTCGAGCCCAATTGCACCGGTAACAGACTCGACGATCATCGCCCAGATGGTAGATGCCGTTATTCTTATAGTCGGTGCGGACAAAACAGTGAAATCCCTGTTGAAAACGTCTATGAATCAACTGTTGAAGGTAAATGCTAATATAATCGGTGTTATATTTAACGGATTCAATATCGAAAAGAAAAGGTATTTCGGTAAATATTACAATTACGGATATTACAGCTCATCTTATCGTTATGGAAAAGATGAGAGCAAAGATTCAAAACCGGAAAAAAGAATAGACGCGTAGTCCTTTTGTCATCACGAGAAATTCACAAGAATTCGCACGGAATAACCTTCTTGTCTTTGCGAAAAATCCATCAGGATTTTGAAGCAATCCAGCTATGTTATTTTAATTTGAATTGTTTTCACGGGATTGCTTCGTCACTAAAGCTCTTCGCAATGACAATAAATATCTTATGGGGAGGCTCGAATCGTCTTCAGCGATTTGAGGGGGCAAAGCCCCTATAAATGATCTTAAGTGCGGCTAGCGCTTAAGGGCATTTCCATCTAACACACTATGTGGGAAGTAATACAAAAAATCCGGTAAGTACTTTTTTCGAACGTAAGCGGGTTTCAGTGAGAAAAAAGTACTTACCGGATTTTTAAGATTGTTATCACGGGATTGCCACGAAATCCTTTGGATTTCTCGCAATGACAAATGTACTTTTTTGAGCCTAAGCGGGTTTAATTATGTTTTGAGAATTCAGTAAGTGCTTTTTCTGAGCCTCGTGGGTTTCCGGCGAATGAAAAAGCACTTACTGAATTCTCAAGATAAAGTGTTTTCACCCTTAACTCGTAACTTTAGAAAAGTTCGTCAAAACTCTTCATTACCGAATAGTCGGCATGCGCTTCCCTGCACTTTAGAATAATATCATTGATTTCCTTTTCTTCGGCTGACGGTACGGCGATTAATATTTTTTCTATTTCATTTTCCTGAACAATTGAGGCTATTTTATCCCTTCCGCCTAAAACAGGCACTCCAAGGAGCTTTTTGCCGTGTTTTGACTCGTCATCGTCTATAATTCCAATCGGGTTAACGTTCATATTACGGTTTTTTCTGATTTCATTGAGTACCAGTTTTCCGCCTTCGCCCGCTCCGAAAAGAAGAATTTTTTT
>CAYYBZ010000124.1:0-6487 GCA_964470285.1 uncultured Oligoflexia bacterium | reverse complement strand
CAAATTCACCGTCCTGATAAGCCCCTGCGGCGGCAATATCACCGTCAAAATCCACCTCGAGGGCGACAAATTCACCGTCCTGATAAGCCCCTGCGGCGGCAATATCACCGTCAAAATCCACAGCGTAGCCGAAACGCCGATTTTCAATAGCATCCGAGGCGAAAAGAATCTACGGTTGCGGCACTTGACCGTTGGCAACGGTTGCCGGCGTAACCATGGCAGTGACGAACCTTCTCTTGATCTATCTCGACTGCACCCGATTGAATTGCCCGCTTAGCGGCACTTGCCGAAGGGGCCATGCCCATTTCCTGTATGAATTTATTCATTTTCAGAGGGGATGAATACACATACCCGGATTCCATTCTATCGGGGATACCTTTCTTTTTGAACTTGATCTCGAAATCCTTTAAGGCTTCTTGCGCGGATTTTTTACTGTGAAATCTCTCTACAAATTCCTTGGCAAGCGCGACTTTTGCATCTCTGGGATTAAGCTTGCCGGATTTTACATCGGCTTTTAGTTTTTTTAGTTCATCGTCAGAGGTATTGCTTAGGATTTCATAATATTTGATCATCATTTCATCTGAAATGCTCATTGTTTTGCCGAATATCTCGGTTGCCGGTTCATTGATGCCTATGTAGTTATCAAGGGATTTACTCATTTTGTTTATTCCGTCGGTTCCCTCCAGAAGCGGCGTTGTAAGAACTACCTGCGGCTCCTGCCCGAAAGCTCTTTGAAGCTCGCGTCCTACAAGTAGATTGAATATCTGGTCGGTGCCGCCGAGCTCAACATCGGCCTTAAGGGCAACAGAGTCATATCCCTGAACGAGTGGATAAAGGAATTCGTGAATTGAAATTGGACTTCCCGCCTTATACCTTTTTGAAAAATCGTCCCGCTCGAGCATTCTTGCTACTGTATGTCTGGCTGCAAGTTCTATAAGATCATGGGCGGACATTTTATTCATCCAGCGCGAGTTAAAATCGATAACGGTTTTTTTAGGGTCTAAAATTTTAAAAATCTGCTTTTTGTATGTTTCGGCGTTTTTTTTCACCTCTTCGCGTGTTAAAACAGGTCTGGTTGCCGATTTGCCGGACGGGTCTCCTATCATTCCCGTATAATCACCGATTAGAAAAATTACTCTGTGACCGAGATCCTGAAAGTGTTTTAATTTTTGAATTAAAACTACATGACCTAAGTGTATATCCGGAGCCGTTGGATCGAACCCGGCCTTGATGTTGAGAGGTTTTTTCCTGGAAAGCTTTTTAAAAAGTTCTTCTTCCTGAATCAGCTCGACAGTGCCTCTTCTAATCAGCGACATCTGTTCATTTGCGGATTTCATATCAGAAATAAATATATCAAATTTCCCTTAAAGTGAAGAAAAGATTGAATAATAGTATCAATTGATGCTCTGTTGCTATCTTTGAACCTTGCAATGCTTCATTTATATAGGTATTTACGTTTTAAATTGAAATGTGAATTTTAAGTGCTAAACTATGCTCAAAATTGACCGGAGGATTTATGAATAAAATCAAACTATTTGTCATAGCGTTTGTAGCTTTTGCCGTGTTTGCCTGCAGCGAAAACAAAAAAGAGCAGGTTGTAATACACAAAGCCAAGGAAACTCCCGATTTGCTGGCACAGGTAAACGGAAAACCCTTATACGAAAAGGACCTTTCCATAAGGTATCAGACAAGACTTTTCGATACTAAAAAACAGCTGGTTGAAAGCTATTTAAGAGAACAGCTTTTAGATGAATATTTGGCAAAGAAGGGATATACGCGAAAAGACTTCTTCGAAAAAGAGATTAAGGGTAAGGCCAAGGAACCTTCAGAAACTGAAATAAAAAAATTCTATAACGATAGAAACATCAAGCAGCCCTATGAAAACGTTAAGGAAAATATTGTAAACGCATTAAAGGGTCAGCAGTTAAGAACAAGACAGCAGGAATTTTTTGATAATCTGATGGCAGATACAACTGTTGTATATTACTTTGAAAGACCAAGAGTAGAAGTTGTACTGACCGATGAGGAAATTGCCGAGGGTCCTAAAGACGCTCCTGTTACACTTGTCGAATTTACTGAGTTTAAATGCCCTCATTGCAGCAGAGTTCAGGACACACTCAAACAGTTAAAAGAAAAATACAAAGGCAAAATAAGACACGTTTATAAGAATTTTCCCATTCCGTCGCACAAATTCGCAAGAGAAGCTTCAAACGCCGCATATTGCGCCCATGAACAGGGTAAATTCTGGCCCTATCATTATGTAGTCTATGAAAAACAGCAGGAAATTAATGATGAAAAACTCATAGAATGGGCCAAAGATTTTGATATGGATATGGCCAAGTTTGAGCAGTGTTATAAAGATAAGAGATACGACAAATTAATTCAAAGAGATCTGGATCAGGCGCAAAAATACGGTGTAAGCTCCACTCCGACATTCATGATTAACGGAATAAGCTTGGTAGGAGCTCAGCCTCTGCCTGAGTTTGAAAAAATCATAGAAGAAGAACTTAAAAATAAGAAGAATTAAGCAGCGGGAATTCAGGATTAATTTGTTGAGGGTTCGTTTTCAAGCTTTTTGGATATGAACTCTTCAATGAGCTTTAAGTCCTCTTTTGACAATTCAAGGAACTTAACACCCATTGTAGGTATCATTTTATCTTTTGAAGGATCAAAAAGCTCCTGAACCCACATAACTTTGCAAAGACATTCGAATTCCCGGTTTATCCCGGAGATATTAAACCTTAATGTAAATTGTGTGTTTTGGGCCAAGGGGCGTTCGGATTTTACCAGCAGGCCTCCCTTGCTGATATTGCCTATAAAGTTGTTGTCAAACTCTTTGGCATCGCGAAAAAAGGCTTTGATTTCGGTTTGCACTCTTGGATTCTCTCTTCTTTCCTTTTTATCGTCAACCATAATGATTCCTTCTTAACTCTAGAATTATATCCTTTATCATTTTTATTGTACATACTAACTTAAGTTGGTAAAATCCCGAGATTATTTGGATATTTGTTCGATCTTATTGCTAATTAATATAGGCTATGCTATTTTTAATTTAGGGGGAAGCTTAAACCCCGCTTTAGGCTTGAATCATAAGCGCGTTATAAACTGCTCTTGCAAATTGATTAATTTGAGGGAAAAGAGGTCAAATAATGGTTATGAAAAAGAAAAAAGATGAGATTCGAATTCCTGAAGTATTGCCGCTTCTGCCGGTTAAGGATGTTGTACTTTTCCCCGATATTGTTCTTCCGCTTTATGTGGGAAGAGAGGCTTCGCTTTCTGCTGTTGATGAAGCGATGGCAAGAGACAGATTACTTTTCCTCACTGCCCAGAAAAATATGTACGATGAGGTAGTAACACCCGATAGAATTTACAGTTCAGGCTGTGTAGGCCAGATAGTCAGGCTTCACAAGCTCGGCCCGCCGGATAACAGAGTTAAAATTCTCGTTCAGGGTATTACAAGGGGCAAGATAGCCGAGTATCTTCAGCAAAAACCCAACTATTTTGTAAGAGTAGAGAGAGTCGAAGAGCAGGCAAGCCCTGAAATATCCGTTGAAACAGCGGCTCTTATTCGTGAAATAAAGGAAGGTGTCGAAAAAATTATTTCACTTGGGAAAATACTCGGTCCTGACATACTTCTGGTTCTTGATGACGTAAATGACCCCGGAAAGCTTGCGGACCTTGTGGCCGCTAATCTGGGATTAAAGGTTGATGATTCACAGGTAGTTCTGGAACTTCTGGATCCGATCAAAAGAACTAAAAAAGTTCATGCCCTTCTCATTAAAGAGATTGAAATTCTCTCCATGAAGCAGAAGATTCAGATTCAGGCAAGAGACGAGATGAGTAAAATGCAGAAGGAATTTTTCCTTCGCGAGCAGATGAAGGCCATTAAAAATGAACTGGGCGACCAGGATCCCAAATCGGAAGATTTAAGGGATTTAAAAAGTAAGCTTGAAAAATCAGATATGCCTCCTGAGGCTATGGAAGAAGCAAGAAAGCAGTTCAAAAGACTTGAGAACATGCATCCGGATGCAGCCGAAGCTTCTATAATAAGAAGTTACCTTGACTGGCTAACCGAACTTGCATGGACCAAGGGAACAAAAGACAATATAGATATAAAGGAAGGTCAGAAAATATTAGACGAGGATCATTACAATCTTAAAAAGGTTAAGGAAAGAATACTTGAGTTTTTAAGTGTTGTTAAACTTAAGAAAAAACTCAGGGGCCCAATTCTTTGCTTCGTAGGCCCTCCGGGCGTCGGTAAAACTTCCTTGGGCAAATCAATTGCAAGGGCAATGGGAAGAAAATTTATCAGAATGTCTCTGGGCGGGATGAAAGACGAAGCGGAAATCAGAGGTCATCGGAGAACCTATGTCGGAGCAATGCCGGGTAAAATTATTCACGGAATAAAACAGGCCGGGGCAAACAATCCGGTTTTCATGCTTGATGAAGTCGATAAAATCGGGGCGGATTTTAGGGGTGACCCGTCATCGGCACTTTTAGAGGTTTTGGATCCCGAACAGAACTATTCTTTTAAGGATCATTATCTGAATCTTTCATACGATCTCTCGCATGTTATGTTCATCTGTACGGCAAATCTTTTAGAACCCATTCCGCCGGCGCTTAAAGACAGAATGGAAGTTATTCAGATACCCGGATATACAATTGACGATAAGCTTGAAATAGCCAAGCAGTTCCTGATACCCAAACAGATAGAAGAAAACGGTATTGATGCAAAAAAATTGACATTCAACGATGCTGCGATTAACTCAATTGTGGAAGAGTACACAAGAGAAGCGGGAGTCAGAAATCTCGAAAGGGAAGTGGCGGCTGTATGCAGAAAAGTCGCCAGAGAAGTTGCCGAGGGAAACAGAAAACCCGTTAAGATTACGAACCAGAATCTGTTTAAATATCTGGGTGCCCCCAGGTATCTTGCAGAGGAAGAAAGAGAAAAGGATGAAACCGGAATTGTTCCGGGACTTGCATGGACTCAGGCCGGCGGTGAGATTATGTATATTGAAACAAATATCTTAAGCGGAAAGGGGAGCCTTACACTTACGGGTAACCTGGGCGATGTCATGAAAGAGTCGGCCAAGGCAGCCTTAAGTTATGCAAGACTGAGGGCCAAAAAGTTAGGCCTTGATGAAAATTTTTACAAAGATAAAGAAATTCACATCCATGTCCCGGCCGGAGCCATACCGAAAGACGGTCCGTCGGCCGGCGTTACAATAGCAACGGCAATGATATCCGCATTGACCGGGATACCTGCTTCAAGAAAAGTGGCGATGACGGGAGAAATAACACTTAGAGGAAGGGTTCTTCCTATTGGCGGCCTCAAGGAAAAGGTTTTGGCGGCCAAGCGTGCGAAAATATCAAAGGTTCTGGTTCCTCACAGAAACCGCAGGGATGTGGAGGAGCTGTCTAAAGAAATCAGAAAGACGGTCAAGATAGTTCTAATAAAACATATGGACGAAGTAATTAGAAACTCTTTGATATATGCTCCGGATTCCAAAAAGAAAAAATCAGATTCAATACCCGTTGCGGAAAAAGCGGATAAGGCAGAAAAGGCAGAAAAGGAAAAAGATATATCTGTTTAAAGAAGGCTTATTAACAACTCAGAGCTTTCCTGTTTTGGGGTTGAATTAACAGTTGGAATATACTTATTTATTAAATATCTCAATAATCCTTATTCTTCTGGGATTATCGGGTTTTTATTCAAGTTCGGAAACCGCACTATTTTCTCTCGGGCGTTTTACCCTAGAAAAAATTAGAAAGCAAAAGCCGGGGAAATACCGGCATATTCAACTTCTAATATCTCAACCCAGAAAAACACTCATATCATTGCTGGTCGGAAACGAACTGGTTAATCTAAGTTTCTCCGTTGTTTTTGCCTCGATGATTTTTAAGCTGTTTGAAGGAAAGGTTTCGGAAGTGTTTCTGCCGTTTTTGCCTATATTTTTTGCTTTACCCATACTTCTGTTTTTTGGTGAAATTATTCCGAAGACGATCGCAATAAGCGCTCCGGATAGAATTGCAGGTTTAAACGCAAGATGGATCAGATATTTTTCTTATTTAATAAGCCCGCTTAGAAGTTTCATTAAGGTATTCGCGGATTTCTTTGCAAGACCGTTTCTGGGTAAAAAGGGCAAGCAGGATACGATTATAGACGAGGATTATTTTAAATCGGTTGTTGCAATAGGGACTGAGGAAGGTACTTTAGACGAAATAGAAAAAGATATGATAGAAAGGGTTTTTGTCCTAGATGATATATTGATAGAACAAATCTTCACGCCGTATTCAAAAGTAGCAAGTATTCCGGCCGATATAACTTACACAAAACTTATAGAATTTATAAAAAGAGAGAGATATTCAAGAATACCGGTTCATTCAGAAAAAGATGATAAAACCATAATCGGCATATTGAGAATAAAGGAACTTCTGGGCTTTAGATTTACAGCAGAAGCGCAGTTCAAGGAATTTCTTTCTGAGT
>CAYYBZ010000123.1:3694-6490 GCA_964470285.1 uncultured Oligoflexia bacterium | reverse complement strand
TTTAAGCAATCTGAGCACTATAGCTACATTTGAAAAGACCTACTATAACGAAGCCGGACATTATCTTTGTCTTACACCGAATCCTACAGAAGTTCCAAAAGCCGGAGAGAAAAAGAAATTTGATCCCGATTTAAACACCGGCAGTATGTATATGGATTTCTGGCAGTATCTTGGACGTGTTACCGCTGAAGGAACAATGGTTTATTTCCAGTACAGGGGCTGGGCAGGCAGATTTGATTCGACCACAGCCGGAACCCTTGTTGGAGGTTTAACCTGTTTGGGACCGAATGATTATACCGTAAAGCATGAAATAGCCAAAAGCGCATTGGCCCCTACTCAGGCATGTGCCGGATCATGGTCTCCTGCAGATTTCGGCATTCCGATAGAACCCTATGCCGACTTTTACTATATTACTACCGTAGCGGATCAGGACGCTGACAATAAATGTTCGCTGTTTGTAAAAGTTATAGACAGACCCGATATTTTCAAAAAGGATCAAACCGAGTAAAGGCAACAATAAAATTTATTTTTCAGAAATTTTGTCAACCATAAAGGCAAAACGTCAATGACGCGTTTCGCTAAAAGAATCGCTAACTTATCTTGCATATAATCAATATTTTAGCTAAATTTTATCAAACGATATAAATATATGATAAAATTAGGTTTTGAGTCACTTAAGGGAAAATCTTATGCCACTCAATAACAAAAAAGGATTTACAATAATAGAGGTATTGGCAACTCTTCTGATAATCGGAATACTTGGAGCAATAGCCATTCCCTCTTATTACAAATATATAAGAAAAGCGCGGGTATCAGAGGCATTAACTAACTTAAACACAATCGCAACCTATCAAAAAACCTATTTCAATGAAGCAAGGCATTATCTGTGTCTAACGGCAAATCCCGTTGAAGTTTCAAAAGGCGGAGAAAAACAGGAATTTGACCCTTATCTTTCCGCCGGAAATCCGGCATCCGATCACTGGCATCATCTTGGAAACATCGTCCCTTCGGGAACAAAGGTGTATTTTCAATACAGAGGCTGGGCCGGCAGGTTTGATTCAAGTACGACCGGAACCTTGGCAGAAAATGTAACCTGCATGGGAGCAAACAATTATACGTTTAACTACTCTGTAGCAAAGAGTATGGTGGGGAACATGGTCGGTTGTGCGGGAACAATTTCTGCTCAAAAACTTGGCATTCCTATTGAACCTAATAAGGATTTTTTCTTTCTTACGGCAATAGCAGATCAGGACGGTGATGACAAATGCTCACTGTTTGTTAAGGTTAACGGCAGACCGGATATATACAAAAAAGATCAGATTGAATAGATTCAAAGGAGGAATCAAATGAGTAACAGATCATTAAAATTTAAAGGGTTTTCGCTGGTAGAGCTTTTGACAGTTGTGCTCATAATAGGAATACTGGCAGCAATTGCGATTCCTTCTTATACAAAGCACATTAGAAACGCCAGGGTTTCGGAAGCGATTACAAATTTAACTACTATCGAAACTTATGAAGAAAGTTTCTTTGCAGAAAACGATCAATACATATGCTTAAATGCCAACCCTGCTTCGGTTCCTGTCGGAGGAGAAAAAATTCCTTACAACAATACCGTTGCCGGCTGGAGTCAACTCGGAGGAAATATCGTTGCTAACGGCACTCCCGTCAACTTTCAATATCAGGCATGGGCAGGCATGTTTACCAATTCTCCGCCGACATTAACAACCGGACTTACCTGCCTGGGCGCAGGCGATTATGCTGTTGATGTAACACCGGGATCGGGCACATGCACCAAAAATATAAATGCAAGCATGCTTGGAATACCCCAGGACTCTTTTTCACATTTCTTTTTTGTTTCTGCAGTTTCGGACCAGGATAGGGACGGAACCTGTGCTTTACTGGTTAAAGTAATCGATAGGCCCGATATTTATATAGATGAGAAAATTGAGTAGCTTGGCTATTTTTCCTCGATGTAGCCCTTTTTGATAAGATAATAAACAATTTTGGAAGTTTCCAGGTCGGAAAGTTCGCTGGAATCCATTACTTCGGAAAATTTCTCCAGGTTTATTACGAGCTGAAGTATATCCAAAACCTTCGGATGAAGTTTGCTCAAAGGAGCTTCAAAACCCTTTTTAATTTCCAGTGAAGTATCTACGGAAGGAAGCTCTTTTTTTATCTTTTCGGTTTCGTCGAGCTGCCTCATGCCTTCCAAAAGAAGGTTTTCAAGGTTCATATGAATTCTCTCTTCGTCTTTATCGGAGGGCGAAGAATCAGAAAGCGAAAGAAGCTCAAAACTTCCCTCGTTAAACGATAGCATTCGGTAAATTGCTTTAAGGCCTTTAACTGTTCCCAGCCTTGCCCCGACAATTTCTCCTTTTTCTATGTAAATGCTGCCGCTTGTATCTGCATGAATTATCTCTAATGTTCCTGTCCTTCTGTTGTTTTTAAGCATTTGCAAAATGTCCGGCAGGGCCATCTCTGAAAGATCACCGGATAGAGGTTTTTTCTTCGATTGGGAAACGGAATCATCTTCCCTTTTATCATCTTCCACCTGATCCAGGGGTAAATCGACCCCCTTAGAATCGGATATTTCTTCTACGCCTGAGATTAATGCTTTCGAATCATCTAATGAAGGTTCAATATCCCCGGATAATGGTTGACTCTCTTCTAGGGGCATGTCATGGGCATCGCTTTGAATTGTTCCTGCGCCCGCGGCGGAACCGGAAGCTGAAAGGCCCGAATTAACCGGGCGGGCATCCGAGAGTAGTTCATCATCAGAAGCAATCGCCTGACCTT
>CAYYBZ010000123.1:0-3684 GCA_964470285.1 uncultured Oligoflexia bacterium | reverse complement strand
AAATACTGTCATTCCGATTCTGATCGTATCACCGTCCTGAATCTCTGAGCTTGTAATCTTTCTGCCTTCCACAAACGTACCGTTAGTGCTTTCAAGATCCTCAAGAAAGATTCCTTCTTTGGTAACGACTATCTTTGCATGTTTTCTTGAAACTTTTTTCTCTCCGATGAATATATCGCACTGCTCGCTTCTCCCTATAAGGTATTCTCTGGGAGATTCCAGTCTTATCTCGGAACCTGCGTTTTCACCTTCCAGGAAAACGACCAGCGCTTCAATTGAGGGTGCGCCCTTTACCAAAACAGATTACCTCCGATCATGCACAACAATACAAATAATTATTATATTATAAATTTAATTATATTACTATTTTTAGGGAGTTAAGACCCGTCAGTCTACAAAACTCATTCTAAGCATTGTTCCGCCTATTTGAATTACGTCGCCTTCTCTGAGTCTTGAATACGATACTTTTTTATTATTGATGTATGATCCGTTTGTGCTTGCAAGATCTCTTAAGAAAACCTGATCTTTTGAATAAATCTCGACTTCACAATGAGCCCTTGAAACGTCGGTATCTTTCAGGGCAATATCCGCCTTTCCCCTTCCCAGCACAGTAGTCCCTACTTTCAGCTTTATCATTTTACCTCTGTCCGGTCCCTCAATAACTTCCAAACAGATAATAGTTTTGGATATCTGTGCCCCTGCCGGGATATTTTCGGGTTTATCCGATGAAACATCCCATCTCGAAAACTTTGAAAGTTCTTCCTCTATCATGGCCCCGATGTCGGTTTCGGAAATATCCTCGCCTTTCTGTTTTATTTTTCTTCCTTTTATGGGTATGTTTTTTTCCTTAAAGGACTGAAGATCCTCCACTATCGCAACGGAAATTTTCAGAAAGCCTATTGTTATTTGATCGAGATTTTTAAGTTCAACGGTTTCTATTTTTTCATCATTAACGAAAACACCGTTTGTAGAATTAAGATCGGTAAGATAAACCTTTCCTTTTTTAATTTCAACTTGGGCATGCTTTCTCGATATCTTGGGATCGTTTAATCTTATGTCTCCTGCCGTTCTACCTATTGTTACCTTTTTTTGATCCAGATCAAAAAATTTACCCTTCTCCTGTCCTTCAACTATTGTAAGGGAGACTTTTAATTTCTTTTCAGGCATTGTTTTTTAAGTTTTTTAAACCTTTAGACAGTTTAAAATTTTACTCTTCTTCAATTGTGAATTCCATAATTGTTTTCCCGATCTGAATTTTCTCTCCGCCTTTAAGCCTGCATGTCATTACCCTTCTATCATTTATATACAGGCCTTCCTCATTGGAAAGATCTCTTATCGTTATTCCATTATGGGCAATTTCAATCATTGCATGTTTTCTTAATAATTCAGAATCATTAAAGTTGATATCCGCACTTATTCTGCCCAAAACTGTCCTTTCCTTAATTAGCTTATATACGTCCCCGTCGTTTGGACCGCTGAAAATCCTCAATTTATAATTAACAGATTTCTTGGAAGGCTCTCCCATTATGGTGCTGATTGAATCGAATCTTTCTGTATTGTTTATACGCCCGGAGTCCGGCGATTTATAAGATTCAAGCTCCAGTGTGTGTTTTCCGGTATCAGCCTCTTTCCAGTTGTCGCTATTTAATTCTGATTGTGTGATTTCTTCGTATGAGAATTTTAAGATAGAAGTTCCTATTTCAATTTCATCACCGTTGTTGATAGGCGACATATGAACTTTTTTACCGTTTAGAGTTGTTCCGTTTGTACTGTCAAGATCGATAAGGACCGTCTCTGAATTATGAATTTCTATTGCGAAATGTGTTCCCGATATCTTTGTATCGGTTAAAACCATATCTCCGACCTTCCTTCCAACCAGAAACCTCTTCTTATTGATATGCTTTACTGCCCCCTTTTCATTACCCTGAATTACCCTCAGAATCGGGATGGTCAGTTTATTTTCTGATTTTGAGCCGGAGTTTTGATCATTTTCAGTCATATAAGCACTTTAAAGAGTCCAATTTTTCTTTGTATTTATCATAAGTTGCGAATTAAGTCAAAAGTAATGAGACTTTCATATGCTATATTACTCAATTAAATCATATGGTTATAATTTTCATTACAAATCATGGAACATTTTCGAAGGTTTTTTTACTTGATTTTAAAGTAAAAAAGCAATAACAACCAGCAGTTGACTTGACAGAGTGCCAGATTTTTTTATAATATATTATTAGCACTCTTTGGGATAGAGTGCTAAATTAATTACGAAAGCATTAGAGTTATGAATAATTATTTAGTTAAATCAAATTCTTTAAATAGATACTTTGCGGAAATCAACCGCTTTCCGGTTCTTTCCAGGGATGAAGAGTATGAGCTTGCAAAACGCTTCAGACTGAACGGAGATATCAGCGCAGCTCACAAACTCGTCACTTCAAATCTGAGATTTGTCGTAAAAATCGCCATGCAATACAGAAATTACGGCATCAAGGTTAAGGATTTAATTCAGGAAGGAAATGTCGGTTTAATGAAAGCCGTTAAGAGATTTGATCCCGAAAAGGGATTTCGGCTGATTTCCTATGCAGTCTGGTGGATAAAAGCGCAGATTCAAAAATTCATACTGGAGACTTACAGCCTGGTTAAAATGGGAACCACTCAGGCCCAGAGAAAGCTTTTTTCTTCTATTTCCAAGATTAAAAGAAGGCTTGCTAAAATTGACGGCCAGGAACCGACAGACGAAGATCTTGCTACAGCTTTAGAAGTCGACACAAAAGAAGTTACCGAAATGAAACAGAGAATGGCTGGAAGAGACAATTCCCTGGATGCTCCGCTTTCTGATAATAATTCAACAACTTATCTTGATTCCTTAAGTTCGAAAAGCCCATCCCAGGAAGATATTGTTTCTCAAAAGGAACAGGAAAATAAAGTAAAACTGTTAATGAAGTCATTCATCGGCACATTAAAAGCAAATGAAAGAGAGATTCTGGAAAAAAGGCTCTTAAACGATGAACCCGCAACCCTTCAGGAAATAGGAAACAAATACAAAATATCAAGGGAACGTGTCAGGCAAATCGAAGATAATGTTAAAAAGAAGATTAAGGGATATCTGCTAAAAAAGGGTTTCAATTACACGCCTGCCTAATCATATAAAAGTTAAGTGTCAAATTGACTTTTAGCATTACCTTGGATACATTCTTTCTAGATTACCTATATTATTTGGGGAAATATATTTATGTTTAGATTCAGGCTTTTTGTTTTGCTGATATTCGCTTTATACTTTTCCACCGCATGTTCACCGAAATCACCGGATGATTTTGATAATGAAAAAGCCCTTTATGACATGGGCATAAAACTTTACGGGCAGAAACGCTTCTCAGAATCTGCAGAATTCTTTGAGGCCTTAAAAAACCGCTATCCTACCAGCCCATATATAAACGATGCTGAATTCAAGCTTGGTGAATCCTATTACAAAAGAAAAGATTATATAGAAGCAATTTTCGCATTTCAGAATTTTAAATACCTTCATCCGACAAATCCCAACGTACCGCTTGCCACTTACAGGATTGCCATGTCTTATTACAAACAGATTCCCGGATCAATTGACAGGGATCAGACAAATACAATAAACAGCATAACTTCTTTTAATGAACTTATTTTTCCTGAAATAATTGTACTGGAATTTGCGAA
>CAYYBZ010000122.1:0-6498 GCA_964470285.1 uncultured Oligoflexia bacterium | reverse complement strand
ATATCGGAGAAAGACCCTACCGTGTTGTTCTGGGTTTTAATAATTTTGAGGAAAAACTGGGCAGATTAAAACTGATACTTAAGAAACTTAACAGGAGTTCGGGAGTTATACGGCTTGTCGATCTCGATTATTCGGAAAAGGCCATAGTGAAGCTGAAAAAAGCAATATAAGTTTTAAATTTAATATACGGGAAGAAAGGCGGTGTTTAAATGGCAAAAAGGGATGACCTGATTGTAGGTCTCGATATAGGGACTACAAAGATCTGCTGTATTGTCGGTGAAGTTACACCCGACGGTATAGATGTTGTCGGTTTCGGTACCCATCCTTCGAAGGGTATCAGAAAGGGAGTGGTTGTTAACATCGACAGCACGGTGGCATCTATCAAACAGGCGGTTGAAGAGGCCGAGCTGATGGCCGGATGCGAAATAGGTCAGGTTTTTGCGGGCATTGCGGGATCTCATATCAAGGGCTTTAATTCTCACGGGATAGTTGCCGTTAAAGACAAAGAAGTCAGAGATAACGATATACTGAGGGTAATAGATGCAGCGAAAGCTGTTGCTATACCTATGGATAGAGAGATAATTCATGTGCTCCCGCAGGAATATGTGATTGATGACCAGGACGGAATTAAGGAACCGCTTGGAATGTCCGGTGTAAGGCTTGAATCCAAAGTGCATATAGTAACTGCTGCGGTTACTTCGGCACAGAATATTATTAAATGCGCAAACAGGACGGGATTGACAGTGACGGACATAATTCTTCAGCCGCTGGCGGCTTCCGAGGCCTGTTTAAGCTCAGATGAAAAGGAATTGGGCACGGCACTGGTTGATATCGGAGGAGGAACTACCGATATCGTAGTTTTTTCCGAAGGGAGCTTAAAACACACCGCCGTTTTAGCGCTCGGAGGAAATCATGTAACAAACGACATAGCCGTGGGTTTAAGGACTCCGACCATAGAGGCTGAAAAAATAAAGCATCAGTACGGATGCGCAGTATCGGATATAAGTACAAACAACGATGCTATCGAGGTCCCAAGCGTTGGCAGCAGAAGACCCAGAGAGGTATCCAGGCAGGTACTTTGCGAAATTATAGAACCGAGACTTGAAGAAATATTTACTCTTGTTCAAAGAGAGATATCAAAGGCAGGATATGAAAACCTTCTCGGTTCGGGAATAGTTGTAACCGGCGGCACAACCATGATGGAAGGTGTATGCGAATTGGCCGAGAGAATTCTGGATATACCCGTAAGACTCGGTACGCCGCAGAATATAGGGGGACTGGTTGATGTGGTTTCATCTCCGAGATTTTCAACGGGAGTGGGACTCGTTCTCTACGGAGCGGAACATAAGACCAAGTCCAAATATAAGGTTAAGGATGAAAACGTGTACGGGAAAGTTAAGACCCGCATGAAAGAATGGTTTGCACAAATGTTTTAACTAAGGGGGTATGGAATGTTCGAATTTATTGAAGATAACGGCCACGTGGCTAAGATCAAGGTGATAGGCGTCGGTGGCGGCGGAGGAAATGCCGTTAATACGATGATTTCAGCCGGACTTTCAAGGGTTGATTTCATAACGGCCAACACCGACCTGCAGGCTCTGAGAAATTCAAATGCGTCGACAAAAATGCAGTTGGGAGAGCAGTTGACCAAAGGGCTTGGAGCCGGAGCCAATCCGGACATAGGCAAGCAGGCCGCGATAGAGTGCAAAGACAGACTTGCAAGCGTACTGGAAGGTGCGGATATGGTTTTCATAACAGCAGGAATGGGCGGAGGAACCGGAACGGGAGGTGCTCCCGTAGTTGCAGAGGTTGCTAAGGAAGTCGGCGCTCTATCGGTCGGGGTTGTAACAAAGCCCTTCGTATTTGAAGGTAAAAAAAGGACCAGGCAGGCAGAGCAGGGCATGGAGGAACTTAGAAATTGCGTCGATACCCTGATTGTAATCCCAAATCAGCGTCTTTTAAATCTGGCAGATGAGAAGACTTCAATCCTTGACAGCTTTAAAATGGCCGATGAGGTTTTACTACAGGCCGTAAAGGGCATATCGGATTTAATAACAATTCCGGGTCTGATAAATCTGGATTTTGCAGATGTAAGAACGGTTATGAACAATATGGGAATGGCGCTAATGGGTGCGGGCATTGCATCCGGAGAAAACAGATCCCTTGAAGCCGCCCAGAAATCAATATCAAGTCCGCTATTGGAAGACGTAGATATTCAGGGCGCAACCGGGATTCTTATAAACATAACCGGAAGCTCAAACCTTACGCTTCATGAGGTTAATGAGGCCTCAAAGCTTATACAGGAAGCCGCGCATGAAGAAGCGAATATAATTTTCGGTGCGGTAATTGATGAAGATATGAGAGATGCGGTACGGGTGACGGTCATCGCAACCGGTTTCGGAAAGGAGATAGCCGGAATTCAGCCCGTCCAGAAAAAAGAACCGGTTGAAACAATTACCTCAATTAAAAAGGAAGATCCCGAGGCGGTAACAAATCTGCGCGATAAAAGAAAAATTTCCGGAATGGATTACAAGAAGAGAATGAAAGACATGGGACTGGAAGCCTATGAGGATGAAGAATACGATATTCCTACCTTTATAAGGAGACAAATAGACTAAAGGTTTTATATATCCATACCCTTTTCCAACCTGCAGGCGGGGGTTATCCCTCTATTCTCTCGTTACCCCCAAACTCCCGCCTGCGGGAAACTAAAAAATCAACTGTTAATTTAAAATTACTTGCCGGTTAGTTTTCAGGTAGATACCGTCAATATCACGGTAGGGCGCTTTGCCAGTCACGGTCTGTATATGTTCTTAAATAATTAAAGTAATTGCGCACGTTCATTTTTACATATTTTCGGGTTTCATAGTAGGGGATGTCTTCAATAAATTGATAAATATTTTTTGAAGGAAAGCGTTTTCTCCATTCCTTTACTTTTTCTTCGGAGGAATTGTAAGCGGCTGCCGTAAGAATAAAATTACCCTTAAACTTTTTATAAAGTTCGGCCAGGTGAGTAATGCCGAGTTTTAAATTGGTTTGAGGTTCCAAAAGCTCGTCCCTGGTAAGTGTTCCCATGTCAAGGCTTTCAGCGACCTTGTTCCCGACATGAGGCATAATCTGCATTAATCCCAAAGCGTTTGCCCTCGACACTGCGCCCTCTTGAAATACGGATTCCTGTCTTATTATGGAAATTACCATGTAAGGGTCTATCTGCGACATTTTGGAGTATTCCTCTATGAAGTGCATATATTTTCTCGGGAAAAATATCTTTAAAATTTCCTTATCGGGAATTCCGGTTTGCTGATTTATAAGCGAATCAACCAGACTTATTGTCTGAATATATCTGTTCAAAAGCATGTTCAGAGAGGCAACAATGTACATTTCTTTTGTGTTGCCGTAATTCGGCCTTATCATCTGGGCCTCTTTCACGGCAAAATCCTTAAGCCCGGAGATAAAAAGAAGCAGTGAACGGTTTACGAGTCTGCGTGTTTTGCCGGATACTTCGTTTACAAAATCCAGAACGGAAAATTCCTCTAAAGGGACATCGTAAGAAAACACCTTTTTAAGCTGTATAGCGCATAAAAGGCCATAGTAAGATGTAGGATATTCCCTGTAAAAGGATTCAAAAACATTTTTAGCGGTTTCCTTGTTTCCGGTTTTTAAAAGGATCATGCCGTACCAGTAGGGATAACCCATGTGTGTGAGTCGGTTTCCGAATCTTTCATATATATATTTGAAGTCCAAATATGCTCTTTTGTAGTTCTTTGCCTTGTAGTTGACCCAGCCCGCCCTGAAAATGGACTTTATTATAAAATCTTTTTCATCCGGTGTCCTGTATCGGGCCTTTTTAAGCTTTCTGTAATTGCGGGCCGCGTTGGTTAGCTGGCCCGTCAACTCGTAAACGCGTCCTGAATAGTAATAGGATTTATATTTGAGAAAACTTCTTCCCGAATGTTTGGCGGCTCTCGCAAAATAATCCAGCGATTTTTCGTTCTGATTATTGTTTAGGTAGGCGTTGGCTATGGCAAATTCGGTTCTCGCCGTCTCAATATTGTTTCTGCTTAATTTTAAAAGTTGATTTAATACCTTAATTTTTAAGGGATAATCTTTCATTCTCTGGGCGACGTTTTTCATCCAGTTAAGGCGGCTGAAAATCAAATCCCCTTCCCAGTAAAGGTTTCTGCGTATTCGATTAAAGGTTTTGGACCTGAAAGAAGGACTTTCCCAGAGAGAGCTTAACCTGAATGTCTTCTTTCTTGCGACGATTATATCGGCAAGTAAAGGGAACTTTTCGGTCAACGAATTTGCATCTGTATTTATTTTTAGAAATGAAAACATGTAAGGGATGTAATCGTTTTCAATTTTATCTGAATTATCCATGTTTAAGAATGATCCGGATAAATTAATAAATGACTTTGAGTTTTCTCGATCAATCCCTGTTCTTTTGTAGAAAGTAAAAATCGATTCAAAGGCCTCTTTATATTTTTCCTGTTTGAAATATATTTCACCCAGTATGTTTTTAGAAAAGGTTATCGTATGCGGTTGATTGAATTTATCAATTTTGGCAAGGTACTTTATTGCCGAACGGAACTTTTCCTGTTTGTGTTTAATAATTCCCATAAAGAGATAGGCGTAATCGGCCAGTATGAAATCGTCAGAAGAAGCCTTTTTGAACTGATCGTATGCCTCATCGAAATGCTCTGCTTTTATAAGTCGGATTCCCTCCTGAAAATGCTTAAACTTTTCATCTGAAAGCTGATCCGGCGTAGCACAGAAAAGGGTTTGCGCAAAAAGCAGTAAACTGCCAAGGATAATAATTTTTATTAGACCATTCCTAAGCATTTTTTCATATCTTGATGGGATTGATAGGCCTCTAATGTGTCTTTCACGCGGGCTTCCACGGTTTTCTTAAGATTTTGCAAAAGCTGGGGATGCTCGTTTAGAATATTTCTAAAATTTTCTGCGCTAAGCACAAGAAGTTCAAGGGTTCCGGCTGCTCTTGCAGAAGCGGTTCTTTTAAGGTTGTTGATTATTGCAATTTCTCCGAAAAAGTCTCCTACAAAAAGCCTGGCTACGACAAGCTGGTCACCCTCATGGTCGGTTATTATTTCAATTTCGCCCTTTTTAACGAAGTACAGGTTATCGGGATCATCTCCTTCCTTGAATATAAACTGACCTTTGGAGTATTCACGGGAAGTAAACTTCTTGACTGCCTTGAGCCTGTCCGCAGTGAACAGGGAATCGAAAATATGAGACTGTCTTAAAACATTGTCGAACATTCGGGTTTTGAAATACTCATCCAGTACGTCTTTAACGTGGGGGTGTTTCTCTGAAAGATCGGAAAAATGTTTTGATGTAATTTCTAAAAGAACGACATCCGATTTGGCAAGTGCACTGGCATGCCTTAATCCGTCTGTTAAAAGGCCGAACTCGCCGAAGAAATCCCCTTCTTTTAAGCTGTCCAGTGTATTTTTTTCTTCAAGCTTACCCGTGAATATTTCAACCCAGCCGTCGGAGATTACAAACATTGAGTTTCCGGTTTCACCTTCCTTGCAGATTATCGAACCGGCCGGGATTCTTCTGACGGCCAGCGTTTCAATAAGTTCCTTCATCGCTTCGGGCTTAAGCTCAGAAAACAGAGGAACTCGCCAGAGCTTTGGTGATTCGGAATTATCCGATTCAACCTGAACTGCCTTGGGCGTAGGTCTGGTCACTTCTTCAGCTGTTTTATGACTGACTTCGGCATAGGGCTTTTGTTCTTCCGGTGATTTCTGAGTTTTGAATACAAGCTTTTGACCTGAAAGCCCCTGGCTTGTATATATGTCGGCTATGCTTTGCTGAACTTCGTTATCGAGAGGATCAATGCTCATTAAAACCTTGTTAAGCGCCACCGCTTTTGCCCAGTAACCCTCTTTGGCGAAGTATTCGGCGGCTTCCTTGAAGTGCATCTTGGCCTCGGCGACGTTACCCAGTTTTTTATAGATTTCGGCAATTTTCTGAACTATTCGCATATCTCTGGGTAAAAGGTCTTTGAGCCTTTGATATTGCTCCAAAGCTTTATTATAGTTGCCCTTAGAAAAGCTTTTTTCGGCTTTGCGCTTGATATTTGTTATAGCGGGATCACCGCCGGTTATATATGGATCTTTCATAGAATACTTTTTGAAAGTAGAATTATACTAGTAAAAACCGGATATTTTAAGTCTAATCTTATATAAGCTTAAGAAAGCGACTCAGCTTTTATCAACTCGTCAACCAGCGTTGATTTTTTGACACCTATATCAATGAAATCCCACGGGAAATTAACATTTTGCGATAAGGTTCTGTGAATATACAGGTTCTCATTTTTTGAATACTTAAGAATTTCTTTTTGGGGGCTTTGCGAATTTGCATAAATGTTTATTACGTTGTTTCCGTCAACCCTTGATCCCTTTGAGAAAAGATTGGAAGACCGGAGAGTCGTTATCGACGCAGGAACCGGGATCAAGCACCTCGGCGACT
>CAYYBZ010000121.1:0-6506 GCA_964470285.1 uncultured Oligoflexia bacterium | reverse complement strand
ATATACAAAGAATCTGTTGGATTCTTTTCTGGCAAATGCAAAGGGAGCAGATATTACCCATGTTGATTTGACCAGCGACATTCCGGATAATTTCTTAACGGAAAATTTAAATGCATATATTCAGAGAAATTATATGGGGCAGGAACTCTCTCCCAGTCTTAAACAGTCAATGACCAAAATGGACAGGATGACTCAGCAGATTAAGAATGCAGACGCCGTTGTTTTGGCAACACCGATGTATAACTTTTCTTTGCCTGCTGCTGTCAAGGCATGGTTTGACTCCGTTATCCTAAAAGGTGAAACATGGGACATTACAAAAACAGGTTATATCGGACTTCTAAAGGGTAAAAAGGCTCTCATACTTATGGCTTCAGGAGGTGCTTACGAATCTACATCTATGGAATCATGGGACCATGCCATGCCCCTTGCAAGGCAGCTTTTTACCTTTATGGGTTTTGATGAGGTTTCCGATGTAAGAGTTCAGGGTGTTAATGCACAGCCTGAAAAAGCTGAACACATAGTAAAAACAGCTCAGGAAAAAGTTAAAGAGATTGCAACCAAATGGTATTCGTAAATTTTTTCATTAATCAAGGATAGGCTTATGAAACCAAAAAAACGCTTTTGGACTCTGATTATATTGTTTTCAGCGGTTTCATCCGGGCTTTTGATTGTTTCTTTAAGCCGGGACATTCATTCGGAGGATAAAAAAATGAAGGTTAACAGAAAAACCGATTTCGACTGGAAATCCCAAAGTCTGGATTTCTGGAAAGAAAGGCTCACCGAACAGCAGTTTAAGGTTTGCAGAAAGGGAGGAACCGAAAGGGCTTTTACCGGCCAATATAACGCGTTTAAAGGCAAGGGGGTGTATTTATGTTCGAGCTGCGGTTTAGAGCTTTTCAAATCAAAAACTAAATTTGATTCGGGTACCGGGTGGCCGAGTTTTTATGACAAAATTGAGGGCAGCATCACTGAACGTAACGACAGAAGTTTATTTATGAGAAGAACCGAGGTTAAATGCTCAAGATGCGATGCACATCTCGGTCACGTTTTTGATGACGGTCCTGTACCTACCGGGAAAAGGTACTGCATAAATTCGGTTTGTCTTGACTTTAAATCCGACAAAGATAATAAGAAATAGACATTGCACAAATTAAGTCAAGATAATGAATGAAACTGAATAAGAATAAAAAAAAACCTAAGAACAATTCTAGACGTCTTCAATCCGTTTTATCGGAAGCCGGAGTATCCTCGAGAAGAAAAGCTCAGGAAATAATTCTTTCAGGAAGGGTAAAGGTAGACGGCAAAACTATCAGGGAAAAAGGTTTTAGGGTAAATCCACTTAAAAGTATTGTTTTACTGGATGACAGGCCCTTAAAATTAAAACCTGAGAAGCTCTATTATGCATTCAATAAACCCAAAGGTGTTGTCTGCACGCTTAGTGATAATCATGCAAAGAATAAAATATCAGACTACTTCAAGGATTTGGGAGAGCGGATTTATCCTGTAGGAAGACTCGATAAGAATACAGAAGGGCTGATATTTCTTACAAACGACGGTGATTTTGCTTACAGGCTTTCACATCCCAAATTTAATATAGATAAAGAATATTTAGTGAAGGTTAAAAATGCATTCGCAAAAAGTGATTTAGAAAAACTTAAAAAAGGTATTGTTCTTGACGGCAAAAAAACGCCTTGTAGAATCAGGTTCATAGACAAATATAAAGATAATTTTTTGTATTCAATCGTAATTCACGAGGGCAGAAAAAGACAGATAAGAAGAATGTTCAAAGCCATGAAAAATGAGGTTATGGATTTGAAGCGTGTTAAATACGGAACAATAAAACTGGATCTGGATCCAGGTAAAAGGAGGAAGTTAACCGGAGAAGAAATAAAATCTTTAATAACTATTCGGTAGCCAAAATTAGCCCGGTTTCTGCTTACTTCCAAGGTTGGCTTATGCTTTCACCTTTTTTATTGATATATGTATAGTAGCCTTCTTTTTTGGCCCTGGCCCTGTCTTCAACAAAATCATATACTTTGCTGAATTGCGGTTCAATTACAATTTTACCTGTAGTATCGATAAATCCCCATTTCTTACCTAGCATGATTGCGGCCATTCCGTAGTTGAAAGGCTTGGCCAGATCAAACATTTCTTTGTTAATCATTTCCCCTGATATATTAATATATCCGAATTTCTTCTTAATTTTTACAACAGCGAAACTTTCTTTAAATGAATTAACTTGCTCGTATTTGTTTTTTATTATCATTTCACCGGCCGGGGAAACAAAGCCCCATTTTCCGTCAAGTTTAACCGCTGCTCGATTTTCATGAAAGTCCCTTGCATCCTCAAATTTAGGCTGAATTACTATATCTGTACTAATATCTACATAGCCCCAAATATCGCCTTTCTTATGAGGGTAAAGTTTTTTGCCGTAAGGAGAAGACCGGCAGCAGGATATAACAAATAAAAACATTAATATTATTGAAAAAGTCCTGAACATTAACTTTCTTTCATCCATTTTATAATTCTATGTAAGTATTTATAATTTTCCAGTTAATAATAACAAGATTTATAAGGCTTATTTGATGGTAATGTTTTGATAAAAAAGATAAAATTTTTCTTTAAATAAAAGGAGGTTAGATGATTATAACTAACATTGAAACGGTTCCGGGTAAGAGAATCGTTGAACATTACGGCCTTGTTTCCGGCAATACCATAAGGGCAAAAGATATTATCAGAGATATAGGCGCCGGACTTAAAAATCTCATAGGCGGTGAACTTAAATCATATACAAACCTATTGCAGGAATCACGCCAGGAAGCTCTAGAGAGAATGGTTGATCAGGCAAGACAGCTCGGGGCAAATGCGATAGTAAACGTAAGGTTTGCAACTTCTTCTGTCGCTCAGGGAGCTGCTGAGCTTTACGCATACGGAACAGCTGTAAAAGTTGAATAGGAGCTTATCATGGAAGGCTTAATTCAGATTTTAATATTTGTTTTCTTTATTCTTCTTGGTTATTTTGCAGGATCTTATTTTGAGCACAGACACTATAAATCGATAAGAACAAGAGAAAGAGCTTCGGTCAGACTACCTGTCGTAACTTTTAAATCAGTTCCCTTCAAAGAAGAAGAGATTGAAGTTTCACATCTTGTTTACGGCAGTGCCGTTATATCGGTAGATTACTTTAAAAGAATGCTCGCTTCATTAAGAAACCTTTTCGGGGGAAAAGTAAAATCATACGAATCACTTTTGGACAGGGCCAGAAGAGAGGCGATTTTGAGAATGAAGGAAAGGGCTATGGGACATAACATAGTCATGAATATGCGGGTAGAAACCATGACAATAGGAAGAAGAGCAAATACGGGGAAAAGCGTGGGCTGTTTAGAAGCTTTGGCCTACGGTACGGCAATTAAGATTAAAAAATAGTATGAGATTTATTCCCAAACTTCTAAAACGGAACATAAATGTTACGCAGCATTCACCGTTAAGAGAGTTTGCAACTCTTTTGACGGGGGTTTTTATAATTCTTATAGGAATTTATATTATTTTAGGATTTTCAGTTTCTTTTATTGCCAAAAAAGTTTCGAATAAAACCGAACAGAGAATTATGTCGGCTATGCCTTCAGTTTGGAAGGCAGAAAAACAAAAATCTTCCGAAGAAGAGTACCTGCAATCCATAGTTGACGATTTTCAAAGCAAATGCGCAGATCTTCCTTATAAACTGGAAGTAAATCTTGTTGGAGGAGGGGATAATGCATATGCATTCCCGGGTTACAGAATAATTGTTCTGTCGGGCCTTCTTGAAAATGCAAAAACAAAAAATGAAATTGCCTTTATACTTGCGCATGAAATGGGCCATTTTAAAAACAGGGATCATCTTCAGAACCTGGGGCGTTCCCTGGTCTTTCTGACACTTTCTGCCGCTGTTTTAGGCGCGGATAACGGAGTTACAAGATTGCTGGGTAAAATGCTCCAGGCCACTGAAATGAAATTCTCACAGACTCAGGAAAGCGATGCCGATTTTTATGCATTGAATATGATGAATTGTCTCTTCGGTAATATAAGCGGCTCCGAAACCTTTTTTAAAAGGCGCCCGGAATTTGAAAAAGACGGTCTTTCGGAATATTTCTTTTCTACACACCCCGTGATGAAACTAAGAATTGAGAAGATGAAGAGATACAGTGAAAGCAATGGATATGAAGAAGGGGAAGAGATTCCTCTCCCGAAGAAGTATTAATTACGAGATTTAGATCTCGATCCGTAGAGATGTGAATATGCCTGCATTAATTCAGCCCCAAAAAACACGATTAAAGCCAGATAGTAAACCCATAAAAGCATAAAAATCAGAGAGCCTGCAGCTCCGTATATGGAGCTGATACTGGATTTTCCCAGATATTTACCTATTGCTATATTGCCTATTGTGAAAAGGATTGCGGTAATTAACGCTGCTACCCATGATTCTTTCCATGAAGTTCTCACTTTCGGTAAAACCTTAAATATAAGCGTGAAAACTATAGCAAAAGAAAGAGGTGTAACTGTATGGTTGATCACACGCCATATTGTCGGTTCGCCTGAAAACAAAAAAGCTATAACCGTGTTTGATACAAGCGAAAGAACCAAAAGCACGCCAAGCATCGCGAGCATAGCCAAAGAGAACAGATTTTCACGAAGCCAATATTAGCATGATTTTGATGCTTCAAAGTGAATTCCCCAGATTATGTTCATTGATTTGTGAAGCTGGGCGAATATTCTTGTTGAAGAAAACAGCAGAAGTAAAAATGCGATTACGGCGGATATCTGGCCGGTAAGATGTTTGTTTTCAGCGCTTGCGACAATCGTTTCAAACGCGCTTCTTGCCTGAGCTCCGAATACCTGTCCGATTTGATAAATCATATCTTTTTGGGATTCGACTCCCATTGAGCCCATGATTGTGAAAAAAATAATTAAAAGCGGCGCCAGCGAGAGGGCCGTATAAAAGGCTGTTGCCGCGCTTAAACTGAAGGCATCGTGCCTTATAAAATCCGAATAAGCTCTGGCAAGTATTTTTAAGAACCCTTTAATGTATTTCATAGTTTTTAATCAGTAAGTGCTTCCCGGTTTAAATGAGAGACCCAGCGTCATTATCTTATTTAGCAGATCAGGATAGTTTATTTTTGCCCGTTTTGCCGAATAGGCGAATTCTTCTCCCTTTGATATGTCGGGATTTGGATTTGCCTCAATAAAATATATTTTGCCTGAATCGGATAACCTCAGATCAAGTCTTGCATAACCGCTCAGTCCGAGTATTCTGTATATTCTTTTGCTTATCTTCTCAATCTGTGAGATTTGCTCTTCCGGAAGCTTCGGTATGTCAATGTCGATTTCATATTTTTCTCTGTAATCCGGATCCCATTTAACCTTACTTGTGGCAATTTGATGAATTCTATCCGGTGCATTTTTAAATATTAATTCCAGGGGCGGTAAAATTATAATTCTTCTATTACCTAAAATACTTACATAAATATCCCTGCCTTCTATGTAGCTCTCTATTATTGCAGTCGAACCCGTTGACTCATTGTCATGAATGAACCCGATTCTTTCTTTAAGTTCTTTGTCGTCATATACTATTGATTTTTGTGAAATACCCGTTGAGCCTTCATCCACAAGTGATTTTACGATTAACGGGAATTCAAGTCTTTTAGGTCTTTTAAACTTTCTGTTTTTATGTGCGACGGCAAATCTGGGCGTCTTTATTCTGTGATAATAAAGAATTTTCTTCGAAAGGGCCTTGTCTCTGGAAAGTAAAAGTCCTTTAGGGTTGCATCCTGTGTAGGGCAGGTTAATAAGCTCTAAATATGAAACAACATTATGATCAAATACAGCCTCTCCGGCAAATTCTTCTAACAGGTTGAACGCGATGTCGGGATTTAAGTCTTCCCTGGCCGTTCTTATTGACTTAAGATCACTTTCTAAACCGAGAACATGGACCTTATGGCCGTGAGATTTCAGGGTTTTTATTACATAGAATTCGGTTCTATACGGGGCTTTTTCAAGTTCTTCTTTCGTGGCATCTTCAGGCGGTATCAGTCTTGAATCTATAAGAACGAGAACTTTGAATTTCTTTTTCATAAAGCTATTAAATGCCGACCTTCAGACAAGTAAGTTTTTGCCTTTCTAGTCAAATAATAGCCCAAGATGTTTTTTGTATCCATTTCTTTTTGTGTAAGCTTCAAGGAAAGTTTTTCTGTTCTTTCTATCATTGATTCAATCATCTGTTTAAGAGTGTAACGGGGATAGCCTGTTTGTATTGAAACCTGTCTGCATATTTCCGAGCGGTTCTTCTTTAGGAAAATCGAAGCGCTCGTATTTGCGGAGTACAGCGGCGCGTCCGAAAATAATTTAAGCAGCACGGGATCCCAGAATCCGTCGCTAATTATGCCGTTTTTCTTTTGTTTTACCCTGTAATGCTGCCCGAGCGTCTTTTTCATAGATGAAATAGGATCTATAAAGGCATTGTTTTTTAAAGG
>CAYYBZ010000120.1:2931-6511 GCA_964470285.1 uncultured Oligoflexia bacterium | reverse complement strand
AGCCAGATTGACAAATTACGCCAACTTTACTCTGCAAATCTGCCTTTTTTATCTCCTGAGATGTTTTTTGTTATAGGGGCAAACCGGGCCCTGAATGAAACCGCTGCGAATCTTGTTGATATGATATATTTCGATAAAATCTATTAATAATGAATATAAAAAATCTGATTGCCTATTTTTCTCTTTTCCTTTTGATAATTTTATGCATTTCGCCGTCATTGGGCTGGCTTGATTCGTCCGAGCTTACTTCGGCTTGCTTTTTACTTGGCATAAGTCATCCTCCGGGGCAGCCCTTATATATGATGATGGGCAAATTATCTCAGTTAATACCGCTTGGAAATCATGCTCTGAGATTAAACCTGCTCTCGGGAGTTTTTCTGATTTTATCTTTTATTGTCTTTATTAAGATTGCCAAACATCTTGTCAAGGAAAGTGATTTCGCTTTTAAGACGGAAATACTGCTGGCAGCCGGGCTACTTCTTTTTACATCATACTCGTTTATGATTCAGGGTGTCCGCACTGAGCTATATTCACTTAATCTTTTTTTAGTCTGCACAATTATTTATTTGTTTTTAAAGGGGTTTGATCTGGCCGGTTTTTTTATCTTGGGTCTGTCTTTATCCTGTCATCCTCTCCTAACTGTTGCCCTGATTCCTGGCTTAGCTGTTTTATGTCTAATTTCAAATAAGGAGAAATCATATTATTTTAAGGGACTGTTCTTTATTATTCTGGGCATGTCAGCATACTTTTACCTTCCTGTAAGGGCCTCTACGCTTCCAGCTTATGATTTCGGCAATCCCTCGGATTTAACAAAACTTTTCTGGGTTATGACGGGAAAGCTTTACAAGGCCTACGGCGAAATCAGCGGTATTAAACTAAGAGAAAATGTTTCTAATATTTTTTATGTTTTTATTTATCAGTTAAATCCACTTACTCTGCTGCTTGGTTTATCCGGCCTTTTACTTTTCTTCAGAAAAAGAGTAAAAATAGCCGTTTTTATTGTTCTTATATTTATTTTTAATATTATTGTGATTCTAAGAAACATGCATTTTCACGTTGATAACCCCGATGCGCACGGATACCTCATGATTTCGATGGCGACAGTGGCCCTGGGATTTATAATATTCATAGCCTTCATTTCTGATATTTTAAAAAAGAAGCAACCTGAAAAAAATAATAAATATTGTGCTTTGGCGTTTCTAGCGGTTTTAATTGTCCTGATTTCAATACAAATTGTAGTCCACAGATCAAGATACGATAAAAGAGAAGATTATACCGCCCGGATCTTTTCTGAAAGACTTGTAAGAGATACAGCCTACGGCAGCGTCATATTTACAGGCAGTTTTCTTACATATTCTATCTTAAGTTATAAGATATTTGAGGAGAAATTCAGGGATGACCTGGCGTTAATTTTTACCGGTTTCATGGCTAATAAAGGATATTCTGAAAGTGTCAGGCATAATTATCCCTTTCTCGGATTCTTAAAACCTGGATCTAACTCAAGACTGTTAAAAGAAGATCTGGATCGCATAAATTCTTCAGGTAAATATTCGTACATTGAATTATCTCTTATGGAAAAAAACGGTGATTACGGCTTAAGATACTCTGATGAAATACTAAATAATCTCATTCATGACGGATGGTTTTTTGCTTTCGGGTCAAAAGAAAAATTATATTCCAGAGCCGGATATGAGGATTTTTTCAGGGAAGATATTGTCAGAATGTATAAAAGCGGAGGATATGAATTAAAAAAGAATATACTTCTGGCTATATTTTTACATGTTAAATATGCGCAGTATAAAAATGATATTGACCTGGCAAAGTTTCTTCTTAAAATAGGTTTGACGCTTAACGATGGATTTGACGCGTTTAAAAAGATTAAAAAAGAAATTGATTTTAATGAATAAAATGGTGTGGTAAAAACTATATTTACTTATGGTTGCCAAGAAAAAAGACATAGTTATTGAGATCAACAATCTGAAAAAGGATTTCAGGGAGCATTTCTAGACGCCCAAAAAATGCGTTTTACGCGGGGTTTCGTTCAAGGTGGAAGAGGGTTCGATATACGGATTTCTGGGTCCTAACGGCGCGGGTAAAACAACAACCATAAAAATCCTTATGGGTCTGATATTCGCAAGCTCTGGCTGGGCCAAAATTCTGGGAAAAGATATCTCTCACACGGCTTTCAAAAGGGACATCGGGTATTGCCCTGAAAGCCCTTATTTTTACGATTATTTAAAGGCGGATGAATTTTTAAGATTTTATGCCGATCTTTTTTCTGTCGATAGAAAATTAACGGATAAGAGAATACCGGAGCTGCTGTCTCTTGTAGGTCTTGCTGACTCGCAAAACGTTCAACTCAGAAAGTTCTCAAAAGGGATGCTTCAGAGAATAGGCCTTGCCCAGGCGCTGATAAATGACCCGAAGCTTTTGATTCTTGATGAACCCATGACCGGTCTTGATCCTATCGGAAGAAAGAGGATACGTGATGTCATACTCGATTGCCGGGAAAGGGGGAAGACGGTCTTCTTCTCATCTCACATACTTTCAGATGTTGAGGCTATATGTGATCAGGTAAGTATCATAGTCGGCGGACAAATAGTTGATTCCGGTTATATTAAGGATTTATTAAATCCCAAAGTAATAGTCTACGAGGTTCAGATAAGAGCATTGGATAAGCCCAAACTGCCTTCTAAGCTCACAACATCGGAAAAATGCGTTGAGAGAGGACACAGTGTTTTTGTAAAGGCCTCAGATGAAAAAGAATTAAGAGATATTAATTCCTCAATGATTGAAAACGGTATTAATATTCTATCGATAATACCCGTTAAGGAAACACTCGATGATATATTTACAAAAAGAGTAAACGGAAAAAGATAAAATAAATATGAGAAGCGTTAAAACGATTGCGGTTAATACTTTCAGGGAAGGCATAAGAAACAGGATTATGTACAATCTTGTGTTTTTTGCCCTTTTAATGATTGTATTTTCATATTTTATCGGTGAGGTAAGTATAGGGGAGGAGCTGAAGGTTATACAGGATATGGGACTTGCCTCAATTTCCATTTTCGGAATTCTCATCGCAATTTTCGTAGGTATCGGCCTGGTATACAAGGAAGTGGATAAAAGAACCATTTATACAATCATATCGAAACCCATTAAAAGATATGAATTTCTGCTTGGAAAGTTCTTCGGACTGTCTTTAATGCTTTTGGTACAGACATTGTTCATGACTTTATTCATGTATATATTCATATATTTCACTCTGGAAGTTTTTAACATAGAACTTTTAAAGCCGATTCTTTTCATATATCTGGAACTGCTGGTGATTACTTCGATAGCTCTGTTTTTCTCTTCGTTTACCTCTCCTTTTCTAAGTGCTCTTTTCTGCATAGGCCTGTTCATCATAGGGCATTCGACCCAGGAAATATACGAGCTGGGAGTTAAAAGTGAAAGTGTAACGGTTAAATTTTTAACAGGAACACTTAAAGTTTTTAACCTGGATCATTTCGATATAAAGGGCAAAGTTGTGCACGGTGTTTATGTAGGGTGGGGATGGATAGCCGATGTTTTAATTTAC
>CAYYBZ010000120.1:0-2921 GCA_964470285.1 uncultured Oligoflexia bacterium | reverse complement strand
GTAGCTTTCTTCATTATTATTTCTTCATTTATATTTGCCAAAAAGGATTTCAGATAATTGAATATCAGGGGTAAAATCAAAGAGATATCGCTGATAGCCTTGATTCTTTTATTGATGGTATTTATCCGGATTTTTATCGGATCATTTCTTGAATACAGTAAGGCCAATGACTTAAAGGTGCAGGGTAAATACGATTTTGCCGTTATCCATTATACTAGAGCAGTACGCTGGTATACGCCTTTTAATCCCTTTGTTAAAAAATCCTTAAAAGAACTTTCTTTGATTGCCTCCGAATACGAAAAAAACAATGATCACATAAATGCCCTGCATACCTGGGAAGATTTAAGAAGCGCGATTTACAGTGTCAGAAGCTTTTATACGCCTTTTAAAGATTATATAAAAATTTCAAATGATAGAATCGCAAATATCAGGACGAATAATGGGATTTCAGGACTTGCTGCAGGGAATGAAACAAAATCTCAAACTAGAAAGAGAATCCTTAAACAATTAAGAAAGGATTACGCTCCATCCACATTCTTTTCTATCTTATCCCTGCTGGGATTTTTCGGATGGATTGCATCTACGCTCTGTTTTATCTTTTTTGTTTTGGGATCGGATAATGCAAACAGGAGAAAAGCCCTTATTCTGGGCGTCTCATTTTTCGTTTTTTACATACTGTGGCTTATGGGACTGGCTAAGGCATAGAATTATGATTTTAATAAAAATAACAGGTGTTATTTGCGGAATGGGACTAATGGGTGCCGGTTTTTCGTTTATAATAGGGGAAACAGGCAAAAAACATACACTCGGATCGATTTTTGCCGTTGCTGGTTTTTTAATATTTTGTTTATCGATGCTGTTAATACTTGTTCCGGATTTCTTCAGATCAGGTTAATGTAATGATTACAAATGAAATGTTTTTTAATATTGCCGCTTTTATTTTCGGTTCTTTCTTCGGAAGCTTTGCCAATGTTTGTGTGCATAGAATACCGAAAAGGCAGTCCATAGTGTTCCCGCCGTCCCATTGCCCTTTTTGCAAATCAAAAATTGCTTTTTACGATAACATACCGCTTGTAAGCTATTTGATATTGCTATCAAAGTGCAGGCATTGCGGTGTTTTTATACCTTTTACGTATTTTGCAGTTGAATTAATAACGGCTGTTTCCTGTCTGTTACTTTACATCAAGTACGGCTTCAGTCTGAGTTTCTTTATATACTTTGCTTTTATTCTTTCGCTGATTGTTATGAGTTTTATCGATTTAAAGCACAGAATAATACCCAACAGTATAACTTTCCCTGGTATAGCGGCGGGTCTTATTCTGTCTTATATACTTTCACACTCAGACCTGAATTGGCCCGTAACATTTAAGGAGTCGTTAATCGGATTGGCGGTAGGCGGAGGTTCTCTTCTCCTTGTCGGTTACGCGTATACTATTTTCACCGGAAGAGAAGGTATCGGCCTAGGAGATGTAAAATTACTTGCAATGTTCGGAGCCTTTTTCGGATGGAAGGGTGCTTTTTTTGCGATTTTTATCGGTTCGGTACTGGGGTTGGTTTCAAGCCTGCCATATTTTCTAATAAAAAGATCGTCTTTAAGAAATCCGATTCCCTTCGGTCCGTTTCTCTCACTCGGCCTTATAACGTATTACTGGTTTGCAAAAGACTATCTTGACAAGTTCCTGCCGTAAGATTTTTTAAGAGTTAGGTTTTTTAAGCTAACCGAGTTTGTAACTGTCAACTATATCCGAGATCTGTTTGGTTTTGCTCTGAATTTCTTCAAGTTTTTGTTTATCTGCGGATGAGCTTTTAATCGCATCATCTATCAGAGTGGATATTTCATCGTTAGCGGATTTTATCGATTTTAATTCAGAGGATAGGGTTTCAACTGTTTTATTGAAATCCCTGCACATTTCCTTTAAATAATCGAATCTTCTAAGCACTATTTTCTGCGTGAAATCCTTACCCAGCATAGCTGCGAATGTTTTTTTAAATCTTAACGAAGGTCCTGCAATGTGATGAGAGAAGATTATGCTTAAAAACCCTATGAAGAGAAGAATAAGTATTACAATCGGCCATTTACCGGCGTTTATTTCCATTATTTTCATTGCTTCGAGGTAATGGGTATCTGAGGAAAGTTCTGAAAACAGAGTTGAGAAAGGAGGAATTGCGATAAAAATTACAAGAAGTATGGGAAGCAGTAGAGCATGAAGCATAATCTCCAAAGCGATAAAAGTCTGTGTTTTCATGTCCGTGATTTTTCTTTTTCTTCTGTTTTTCATTCTTTGGCCCCTTTTAATGTTAAGATAGCTAAATCATAAAACATTTTGATCAAATTGAGAAACTTTTTTTGGATATCGTTAAACTACTTTATGTTATTATAAATTACCATGTCTAAAAGATCTATCAGCCTCAATCTCAGAACAGAAATTCTTCTGAATCTTGTAATAATAATGGTCTTTTCAATGCTTCTTTTAAGCCTTATGGTGCTGAAATTTTCAAGGGACATAATGGCGCAGAGAATTAAGGAAAAGCACATTCAATACGCGCTGGAAATACAAAGGTACTCGGATATTCTGAAAAGTTCAGGTAACGCGGATGAATCTGTAAATAGGCTTAAAAATTATCTCAAGGATATGAAAAAAACTTCAGGCGGAATATCATTCGCACTTTTTGAATTATTCCAGGAAAACAATATAATTGTTTTGGGTGATAAATCCTTAGACAACGACAGAATAAATGAAAAGATAAATGCTTTAAAAAACGAAAATCTTTCTAAATTTAAGGTTGAACCGACACTTCATTTTTCAAGACTTTTGGGAATAATAGCAAAACTAAAAGGTATTGAGACGTATATCCCGCTGGGTATTTTCGGTTCCAATAAATATATAGCGTATCTTTCGGGAGGAGAAGAGTTGCAGGAA
>CAYYBZ010000119.1:4614-6579 GCA_964470285.1 uncultured Oligoflexia bacterium | reverse complement strand
TTGCATTTGGTAGAGCTCGACAACATCTGCTGTAACCCTGTGAGCCTTTCGTATTTCCATATCTCTTAACGGTGAAAACCAGTTAAAAAGATAACCTCGCAGTGATTGACCGCTTAATAATTCCTGTGCCGGCGGCTCAGGATTAAATTGCCCGGATTTCAAGCCTACATTAAAAAACTTTGCAAAATTCATCACTGCTGAAAAGTCTGTTTGTGCGGAAAGCATTGAAACTATCGGTTCGTCAACTGAAGCGGCCGTTACAAGAGTCGCATATCCAGTCAGGGCCAAAAGCATGTCGCTTATTTTCGGTTTCAGATAGGGTGCAACAAAATCGTTTGAATGATAACTTAACTGTTCCTTGATAACATTATATGCGGGTTTTGAAAGGCTTCTTTTAAGAACGGATGCGTCAACGGAAACAGGTGTAGCTATCAATAATATTAAAACAATTATATTTATGAATGTTCTTTTTTTCACAATTATTCCATAAATTCGAATACCGTAACCACACCGAGATGGTCGGACGGCCAGTAAGGTCTCTCATTGTATCTTTCAGTAAAAATCAATCTGCTCTCCACCGGATTCCAGCCGTAAATATTTCCCTGCTGATCTGAGCAGAGCTTAGAAAAAGTTTTTAATTCGGGCCTGAAATAGTGAGCGATGGGCTTTTCATTTGTAAGATCGGGTAGATTACAGCATGTAATTTCAACCGAGTCAGGAGAACAATATCTGAAAGTATCTGTAAATCCTTCATCTATTATATAATTATATGTGCCGTCGCTGCTGTCTCTTTCATCGCAGTTAAAATCACCGGCAAATAGACAAAGTTCTTCGCTGCTGACATCCGTATAATTTATGGCCGCCCCGTTTTCACCGCAGATAAAACCGATTGCCTCTGACACCTGTTTTAATCTTATATCTCTCTGTTCAAACGTTTCAAGATGTGTTGAAAAAAGCGTAACAAGCCTACCGTCTCTATGCTCAAATCTGGCACCCATAAGAGTATTGTTTAGATTATTCTTTCCCTGTCTTTGATTTTTGTAAGCATAAACAAGCAACGGCGTTATTAATCTCCAGCCTTCTTTATAAAATATGGCCTGTCTGTCCTTAATATTAATAATTGTATAGTCGTACTCGCTACCCTGTGAATTAATGTAGTCATACTTGAATCCCGTCGCCTCTTTAAGTTGTGACGCGAATTTTTCAAGATAATCCTTTGAGTAAGGCCATAAATGCATCAATGAAAAAATCTTCTCGGCCTCCTGAACGACGATAAAATCCGGAGTTTCTTTTAGATTAGAAATTTCTTTAGCCATCCAGGCGATTCTTTTATCAGGATCGCTGTTTTTAATTTCAGTTGTTATGGCTTCTGCGATTGTGCAGTATTCAAGTGCCCTTGAGCCAAACCATGAACAATTATCAATATCGCTGATTTTATCCCCCACGGTAAAACCGCAGAACATATTGATGTTTGCAACGGATATTCTGGATCCCTTTGCAATCGCAAACAAACTAACCGGTAAGATAGCTGCTATTACAAATACTGCGATGTAAATTCTTATATGCATAACGCCACGCAAAATAGCAGATTTAACATACTAATGTCAATTCGCTATTGACTAATTAATCCGACGCATGATATAACGCTACGCATTATTTGTCAATGCAAGCCCCAAGAGGTAAGTACATGTATTTATTGAATATTACAAAGTTAACTAAATTCTTAACAGTTCTTTTAACTCTAAGTCTAGTGTTTTGCTCCCATATTAACGCCAAAGAAAACTCATTGAGCAGACCTGAAAATGCTGAATACGTTTTATATATTGATAAGATCCATTCTTTAAAGATGGACTTTGTTTCTCTGGCAAAAGCAAATCCGGATTTTAAAGAACTCGGAAATATCATAGCTTCTGATCAAGCTGGGCTATTTTCCAAAACCATAAACGACAATGATGAAAAGCATGA
>CAYYBZ010000119.1:0-4604 GCA_964470285.1 uncultured Oligoflexia bacterium | reverse complement strand
GTAACTTGGACAGGGGGGCGGCAGTGAGTGACGGTAAAATATTTGTGGGGGAGGGGGATGAGTATGATTCCGCCTTTTTCGACAAAGGGCCCAAGTTTCTGCATTACAATCCCAGCTTTTTAATCATCTCCAATATTGAGTTTGATCATGCCGCCATAGATTTAAGACTGCTTTCGATGAAAATACTTAAAGCCCTGGTACAGAAGAAATATGTGCTGACGATTAATAATCTCGCATTTCAAAAAGCCTCTCAAAATTCTATATCTGCCAATAAGAGTAAAATTGCCGAAAATGTTTCAAATTATGATAATCTTCACGCAGAAAATGAGCATCACGAAAAGGAGTACAAGTCACTGGAAGAATTTCAAATTAAGATTAAAGCTCTGCAGGAAGAAGTAGAGAAGTTTCAACAAAGGTTAACTCAAAAACTCGCAGATTCATCTACAGAATAAATTATTCCTATTAAAGCCCCCTTAGTCTGATAAAATCAAATCATGGCCTTCACATTAATAGTGGCAGGACTTATTGCATTCATATTCGGCAGCATAGGTGTGTTCTTTAAATATGCTCTGGGCAAATATGTTCTTATTCCCGCAATTCTTGCAATTTTAGGATTAATAGCAGGCTTTACGGGCGCCTGGATTGAAGCAAATAAACTTAAAACTTCAATAATTAAGATAAAAGATTCAAGGGCCTTAAAAACTTCAAAAACATCGGGCCTTATCGCCCTTGGATTAATAATATTCGGAATAACTTTTATTTTGATACTTTTTTTGGCTCCCAAATTCTATTATTTGCCGATGATATTATTTTCATCACTTTTTGTTTTTGCAATGGTAAGAACGATATGGCTTCATGTAAAACATCCTGAGTTTTTGAAAATTGATCATGAAGTCGAAATTGATAAACTGGAAAAATACAGAAAAGAAGTTAAAAACTTTAAACCTGTACTGGAATTCCAAAACTACAAAAGAACTATCAAATTAAGAGACGGGAAAGAGCCGGATGAAGCAGTAGTTAAAAAACTTGCGCAGTCACTTTTAGCCCCGGTTTCAATAATTCTTTTAATATTATTGATTATGGGGGTTTTTAAACCCGCCGCATTTTTGTTGTTGATACCCGTTTTATTGTTTATAGGTCTTATATTTTACATCCGTTCAATTTCGGTAAAGGGGCAAAAGGAGCTTTTAAAGCACGGTGAAGCTGTTTTGGGTTTGATAGTGCAGGACGAGTTAAGTTTGGGACCAACCGATAGCTCTCAATCCTCCCGCCTGATTACAGTTTATTATGAAGTAAACGGATTTCCTTATTCAAAGCATGTCTCGATTCCATTTGAGCAATATAATGAACTAAAAGACCGAAAACCAAACCTTTTAACAGTCGAAAAAACTGTTATTTTGCTTGTCAGTAAAACAAAGCCTAAAAATGCGCTCGTTTATGAATTATCAGATTATGAAGTTGTAATTTAGTTATTTTATGCTTTCGGCTTATAAATCGCCGCAAGAATAATTCCGGCGATTATAAATTCAACCATGCCGAAAACAAACCATTTAACCGCCAGTCCCATTTCTATGGGATATAGAACGTGAGAGCTGAAAGCTGCCGGAATGTTCATAAAAAGGCCTATTATCAAACCGTATCTTAATCCCTCCATGCGACCCTTGTTTTCATAACCCTTCACAAATATGTATACAAATAGAAATGTTATTATTATTCCCATCGGGATAAACATCCACATTTTATCCATCATGTCGCTGCGCCATACATCAGTCATTGCCATGTAAGTAGGACCTAAAATTAATGTGTGAACTACATAATCCATGACCTGAAATGCTATAAACACCGCTATCCAGGCAATTATAAGTCTTTTCCAGTTCATACAGGGCCTCCCTTTTGTTTGAATTTTCTGATTTAAATCTAGCAAGTAAAACCTTGTTTGAACAGAGTATTTTAAATATAGTTTAGCGGTGAAAAGAATCTGGAAAGATTGGGTAATAAACTTGAAAACTACGGTCTTTCCCGGCTCATATTTGTAAAAGATTAAAAAAGTTTCTTTCCGACACTAGTTCTCTGATCGGCAGCATCTGCAAGATATGTTAGCCAGTTGCTTCCATATTTTGATTTTAATTCTCCCAATTCTTTTTCACTAAAAAATCCCAGTTCGCCTAAAACATAGAAAAAATCATCTACAGCCGTTTGCATATCGTTTGCCAGTCTAATCTTATCCCTGTCTTTTACTCTTTGCCATCCGACCACAAGGTTGCCATTCCATTTCTCAAGAAAGTTCTCAATTTCACGAAGAATTTCCGGATTGGCAGCATGTTCTTCATTCTTAAATCTTTCAACTTCAAATCTCATGAATTTTCTAAGTTTAGCCGCTTTATTTGCAAAAGCATTATCCTGGCTCACACCCACGGACATTTCAGTGACAATACTTTTAAGTAGCGCTGTTAAATCGCATAACATCTTGGTATAGGAGCGAAAATCATAATTAAGACTGGTTGAATTCACTTCCAACCTTATTTCTGTGGCCATATGTTCCATTGCCAGAAGAATTTGCGCAAGTTGATTTGTGTATACATAATAAGCATCTGAACTTAACGGTTCCTCATTGTCCGCAACCATAGTGACTGTTTTATTTAACCAGTTTTGAAGACCTACAGCCATTTCCCCTTTAGTGAGTTTATGATCAATACCTGAAAGCCACTCTTCGAAAGTGACTCTTACTCCTGAAAATTCTATCTGGTCCTGCAACACAAGACCAATATTGTCTTTACTGGCAAGGTCCCACATTTGAGCGGCATCGATTGTTCCTCCGAAATAATCCAAATGACTTAGCATTCCATCTCTTAAATCACTTTTTGCCTGTAGGTAGTACATACGGCTGAGTCCTGCCAGACTGAATGCGGCCCACCCTAATCCATCTGATAAAACTGCTCTTGCCTCCTGACCCGAACCCGCTATCATTAACTGCATTGCTTTTGTTGTAAAAGGTTCTAAGAGGAACTTTTCAACCGTATTGGCATTTAAGTTATTTTGAAAGAGAGTAGTTGAAAGTAATGCAATAACTGTAAAAAATTTGATTTTTCTTAATAACATTATGTATTTCTCCTGAAATATTCAAAATATTGAATTATTATACGTGGCTAGTAAAAGCAACTTCTATGCCATCGCAACATATTGATTTTATTGATATATGGCAAATGTATTAGTGTGCTGCGTATCCCAGTAGGGACAATCAAAGGACAGACTTCTATCATGAATATGAGCTTTATTTCAAGAGGCAAGATAAGAACTACAGCTTGGTACCGACATAATATAATCCCGACTAATTGTCTGAAAAACAATTCTTCCGCCGGGTTTTAAGCAGCCAATAAGATTTCTTATTACTTTTTCATTTTCCTTTTCAGTAGAGAAATAGCCAATGCTTGCCAGCTTTAATGAGTGCCTGCCCAAACCGCATGGTACATCAAGAATTCTTTCACACTTTTTAGGGTTAAGATTCTTAATAATAAATCTGATTTCTTCATCAGTCTTTAACTTCTATTTTCACAGGCATAAAACTCCAGTAGTGTCTGTTTATAGCTATTATTAAATTTTACTTTAATAATAAACTTGTATTAAAAAATAATTTTTTACATTTTTGACAGAGATCTTAAAAGAGTAAGCTTCATTTCGTTTGAAATATCGTTAGCGCCTTTAAGTATCTTTTTCATAACCCAGCAGCTATCCTCTTCGTTTGCACTTAAGCCCGATTCTAAAATCTTCCAGAAACGATCCTGCTCATTTTCAGGCAATGTAAATTTTATTACCTCCAAACCGTTGGCAAGATCTTCCTGTGTTGTGTGCGGAAAGGTCGTTTTGTCCAGTTCGGATCGGGCGGATACTGCCATAAGTTTGGCCCACTGCCTTATATCTTCTTCCTCAAGACTTGCCATAGCACTTAGAAACTTTTTTTCATCGATATTACCGGTCCAGAAGGCAACACAGACATGGTTTGAATTCTCGGCCAGTTTTAAGCGAAGGTCGTTCCATTTAACAAGCCACTTATCCGGTAGTCTTTTCAAACCGTTCGAACCTAGCGCCCTGAAATAAGCCTTTACTTCATTACCGTTTTTACCGACTATATCTCCTCTTTCATTAACCTTTCCGTAAACATCTTTCATCTCTTCTTCCATAATCAGAATAACCCTGTAATCCGGATCAAAATAAACTCTTAATTTACCCGGAAGATTCATCTGTTTTGATAAACCGAAAAATGTTCCGAATAAAACGGCAAAAATTATTAAATTAACTATCTTGCCCTTTTGATCAGAACTTACGGCCCTTGAGATTAAAGCCGATATTGCACCGATGATGCCTCCGGCACATGCATAGAATAAGATATTATAACCCATATTTCCTATACCTTTCCGAGTATTAAACTTTAAATCTCATCAATAACCCTTTTCTTCGAGATCACGATAATCGGCACAGTGTTTTTTAACATCACTTTCGCAAGACTCTTTAAAAAGCTCTTTTGCCTTAGAAAAATACTTAGCCGCTTTTACTTTATACGTTTCTTCCGTGAGCATTACACCCATACCGTAGCAGCCCTCCGGTAC
>CAYYBZ010000118.1:0-6607 GCA_964470285.1 uncultured Oligoflexia bacterium | reverse complement strand
CGAGGAATTCGAAGTGGTGGCGCGGGACACCAAGCTCGGCAAGGAGGAGATCACCCGCGACATTCCGAACGTGGGCGAGGAGGCCCTTAGAAACCTGGATGAAAGCGGCATCATCATGCTGGGCGCCGAGGTGAAGTCGGGCGATATCCTTGCCGGAAAGATCACCCCCAAAGGGGAAACGCAGCTTTCTCCCGAAGAAAAGCTTCTTAGAGCCATTTTCGGGGATAAGGCCGGCGATGTTAAGGATACATCTTTAAGAGTTCCTCCGGGGGTAGGCGGTTTTATTATCGGAGCTAAAGTTTTTTCAAGAGAAGGCGTAGAAAAAGATACAAGAGCCAAGGACATCGAAGATCAGGAAGCGACAAAACTGCTTAAGGATCAGGAAGATGAAATCAAAATTATCAGAGATTCAGCCTTCGACCGGATAAGAGAACTTCTTGCCGGGAAAACAACATCAAGCAAGCTTTCAGACGACAAGGGAAGAGTGCTGGTTGCCAAGGGGAAGAAAATCACAAAAGAAGTTCTTGCAGAAATCCCCAAGCGTTTCTGGCCGGAAATATCTGTTGAAAAGGGAGATAAGATCGAAAAAGAAATCAATTCGGTTATGGATAACGTTTCCGAACAGATCGATCTTATAAAGATGCTGTTTACCGATAAGATAGACAAACTCAGAAGGGGAGATGAACTTCCTCCCGGCGTAATCAAGATGATTAAGGTTTACGTCGCGATCAAGAGAAAGATTTCAGTAGGCGACAAGTTGGCCGGAAGACACGGGAATAAAGGTGTCGTTTCAAAAATACTTCCTGTAGAGGACATGCCTTACTTGGAAGACGGTACGCCCGTTGATTTAGTTCTTAATCCACTGGGTGTTCCTTCAAGAATGAATGTCGGGCAGATATTGGAAACTAATCTCGGATGGGCCGCATGGGAAATCCGAAAAGAGATTGGGAATCTGGTTGAGAAGAAAGAAACGGATAAACTTAAGAAACTTCTTAATAAACTTTATTCTTCCGACGATTATGAAAAACTTCTCGATGATCTTAGTGAACAGAATATTCTAAAATACGGCCATAAGCTTTCCCAGTATGGAATCCATATGGCCACACCGGTTTTTGACGGCGCACTTGAAGTAAACATAAAAGAAATTCTCCAAAGCGCAAATCTTTCTACGGACGGCCAATCCGTACTGTATGACGGAAAATCCGGTGAAAAGTTTAAGACAAAAGTAACGGTGGGTTCAATGTACATTCTTAAACTGCATCACCTTGTTGACGATAAGATTCACGCCAGGTCGATCGGGCCCTATTCTCTGGTAACTCAGCAGCCTTTAGGCGGTAAAGCTCAGTTCGGAGGACAGAGACTGGGAGAGATGGAAGTCTGGGCACTGGAAGCATACGGTGCCGCACACTGCCTGCAGGAATTCTTAACGGTTAAATCCGATGATATTACGGGAAGAACCAGAATGTATGAGGCCATTGTAAAGGGCGAAAATACACTGGAACCCGGAATACCCGAGTCATTTAACGTGTTGATGAAAGAGCTTCAGGCTTTAGGACTTCAAGTGGACCTTATGGAAGATAAAAATGAAGAAGAGGTAACCCAATAACGGTAACCTAGGGAGGAATTAACCTTGGAAGATATATTCAGTTTTTTCGAAAAACCGAAGAATCCCTTAAACTTTACGGGAATGAAAATCGGGATTGCATCGCCTGAAAAGATCAAGGAATGGTCATACGGCGAGGTTAAAAAACCCGAAACCATAAATTATAGAACCTTCAAGCCTGAACGCGACGGTCTTTTCTGCGCAAAAATTTTCGGGCCTGTAAAGGATTACGAATGTAACTGCGGCAAGTATAAACGCATGAAGCACAGAGGAGTAGTCTGTGAAAAATGCGGAGTCGAAGTTATTCAATCTAAGGTCAGGCGCGAAAGAATGGGCCACATTCAGCTTGCTACTCCTGTTGCACACATATGGTTTTTAAGAAGCCTTCCTTCCAGAATAGGCAACCTTCTGGATATTTCACTTAAAGATCTTGAGAGGGTTCTTTATTGTGAATCTTACATAGTTACCAATCCCGGAGACAGCCCGCATAAAAAAGGAGAAATTTTAACCGAAGATCTCTACAGGGAAGCCATTGAAAAATTCCCCGCTCCCTTCAGTGCAAAAATGGGAGCCGAAGCTATTAAAATTATCCTTCAGGGTATGGATCTAAAGGATCTTTCCGTAAAGTTAAGAAAAGAAGTGCAGGCCACTTCATCAGACGCCAAAAGAAAGAAAATTTCAAAAAGATTAAAGGTCATTGAGGCATTTCTGGATTCGGGAAACCAGCCCAATTGGATGATTCTTGATATAGTGCCGGTTCTGCCCCCTGATTTAAGGCCTTTAGTCCCGCTTGACGGCGGAAGATTTGCAACTTCAGATTTAAACGATCTTTACAGAAGAGTAATCAACAGAAACAACAGGCTTAAAAGACTTTTAGAATTAAACGCTCCGGAAATCATTATTAGAAACGAAAAGAGAATGCTTCAGGAAGCAGTTGATGCCCTCTTTGACAACGGAAGACGCGGTAGAAGCATTAAAGGACCGAACAAAAGGGATCTTAAATCATTAAGCGATATGCTTAAAGGCAAACAGGGCCGTTTCAGACAGAACCTGTTAGGAAAGAGAGTCGATTATTCAGGCCGTTCGGTTATTGTCGTAGGTCCTGAGTTAAAGCTACATCAATGCGGAATTCCAAAGACAATGGCTCTGGAACTTTTTAAACCTTTTGTCTATAACAAACTTGAAGAGCGCGGACATACTACAACCATTAAAAGTGCAAAAAAACTCGTTGAAAAAGAAACTCCCGAAGTATGGGATATTCTCGAAGAAGTGACTAAAGAACACCCTGTTTTATTAAACCGTGCCCCGACACTTCACAGGCTCGGCGTTCAGGCCTTTGAGCCTCTTTTAATTGAAGGTAAAGCCATTCAGCTTCATCCTTTGGTCTGCGCGGCATTCAACGCAGACTTTGACGGTGACCAGATGGCTGTTCACGTACCTCTTTCAATCGAGGCACAGCTTGAAGCCAGAGTATTAATGATGTCAACCAATAACATACTTTCTCCGGCACATGGAAAACCCATTATTGTTCCTACTCAGGATATAGTTTTGGGTCTTTATTACTTAACCAGAGAGATGCCGTTCTTAAAAGGAGAGGGGAAAATATTCTCTTCACCTGACGAAGCAAGAATAGCTTTCGACCATGAAGAAATCAGCGAACATGCCCGTATTAAAGTAAGAATGGGCGGTAAACTTGTTGAAACTACGGTAGGAAGAATTCTTTTAAAGGAAATTGTTCCCGAAGAAGTGCCCTTCGAAGTTATTAACCGTCCGATGGATAAAAAGACCATTGCAAATGTTATCGATATGTGTTTCAGAACAGCCGGAACCAAGAAAACGGTTATCCTGGCAGATAAGATGATGTTGCTTGGTTATTCATGGGCAACGAGAGCAGGCATGTCAATATGCGTTGACGATATGAAGGTTCCTGCAAAGAAAAAACCTTTCCTTGATGCGGCCCAAAAGGAAGTGGACAGAGTGACTGAACAGTATCAAAACGGACTTATTACCGACGGTGAAAGATATAACAAGGTGGTAGATATATGGGCGCAGGTTTCTGAAAGAGTCGCTCACGAAATGTTAAGCGCACTGGGAACTGATACTTTATCTTCCGAAGACGGAAAGAAAAAAGAAGAGGTTAAAAGTTTCAATCCGATATTCATGATGGCCGACTCCGGAGCAAGAGGAAGTGCGCAGCAGTTAAGACAGCTGGCCGGGATGAGAGGGCTTATGGCCAAACCTTCCGGAGAAATTATAGAAACTCCTATTACTGCTAATTTCAGAGAGGGACTTACGGTTCTTCAGTACTTCATATCTACTCACGGAGCCAGAAAAGGTCTGGCAGATACGGCGTTGAAAACGGCTAATTCGGGATATCTTACAAGAAGACTTGTTGATGTTTCTCAGGATTCAATGATTACCGAATTTGACTGCCAGACTCTTGACGGAATTTATGTTTCGTCGCTGGTTGAAGGAGGAGAAATTATAGAAAGAGTTTCTGACCGTGTTTTAGGAAGAGTTACTTCAGAGGACATTGTTGATCCCTATTCCGGCGAATTTATTTGTAAAGCGAATCAGGAAATTAACGAGGATATAGTAGCCAAGATTGAAGATTCAGGTATCGAGAAGATAAAAATAAGATCGGTTCTTACATGCAGAACACAAAACGGCGTTTGTAAACTCTGTTACGGAAGAGACCTTGCAAGAGGGGAAATGGTCAACATCGGTGAGGCTATCGGCGTAATAGCGGCGCATTCGATAGGTGAACCAGGAACGCAGCTTACGATGAGAACATTCCACGTAGGAGGTACCGCAACGAGAAAGGCCGAGCAGTCAAACCTTACAACTCTTAACGGCGGAACAGTGAGGTTTAACAGTTTAAACGTTGTTAAAAACAAGGAAGGCTCTTTCACTGCCATGAACAGAAACGGTGAAATTGTCATAGCCGATGCAAAAGGCCGCGAAAGAGAAAAATACCCTGTTCTTTACGGCACAAAGATCATGGTAAAGGAAGGCGATAATATAAAACCCGGAAAGCTGCTGGCTGAATGGGATCCTTATACACTGCCCATTCTTACTAACATGGCCGGAGTCGTAAAATTCGAAGACATGATTGAAGGCGTTACAATGAAAGAGCAGGTCGATACTGTAACCGGTCTTTCAAGAAGGGTTATTATCGAAACAAAAGATCCGGATGTAAAGCCCAGAATAATGCTTACTGACGATCACGGAAAACCTCTAAAGGCCAAGGACGGGAGAGCCGAACTTGGATTTATACTTCCGCAGGGAGCCAACCTTACAGTCAGCGAGGGAGAAAAGGTAACTTCGGGCGATATAGTTGCAAAAATTCCCAGAGAAACGACCAAGACCAAGGATATAACCGGAGGATTGCCCAGGGTTGCTGAACTTTTTGAGGCAAGAAAGCCTAAGGAAATCGCATTGATTTCTGAAATCGACGGAACGGTTTCTTTCGGAAAAGATACAAAGGGGAAGCGCAAAATTATCATCACACCGGATGTCGGTGAATCAAGAGAGTATTTAATTCCCAAGAACAAACATTTAAGTGTTTTAGACGGCGACAGGGTAAGAGCGGGTGAGGCCCTCATGGACGGATCGGCAAACCCTCACGATATATTAAGGGTTCTTGGAGAAAAAGAGCTTGCCAAATATCTCGTTGACGAAGTTCAGGAAGTTTACAGGCTTCAGGGCGTTAAAATTCACGATAAGCATATCGAAGTTATCGTAAGGCAAATGCTTAAAAAGGTTAAGATCGTCGAACCCGGAGATACACATTTTCTGCTTGGAGATCAGGTAGATAAGCACTTTTTTGAAGAAGAAAACGCCAAGATTAAGAAAACCAAGAAAAAACCTGCGAAAGCCGAGCCATTGCTTCTCGGAATTACCAAGGCTTCGCTCAGTACTGAAAGCTTCCTTTCAGCAGCCTCATTCCAGGAAACTACAAAGGTTTTCACAGAGGCAGCTATTAACGGCAAAATTGATGTTTTAAGAGGCTTAAAGGAAAACGTCATCATGGGAAGAATTATCCCGGCCGGTACTGGAGTCAAACATTACGCAGGCTTAGGGATAAAAGTGTTGAGTGATGATTCCTTATTGGGGTTTGATTCTCAAGCTATACCAACGGGAAGCACAGAAATGACGCCAAGCATTGATTTTGACGTAAGAAGTCAGGAGGATGACTGATATTACAATAACGCTTGACATAAATACTTAATATTGTTAGATTTCACCACTTTTATTTAAGTTAAAAATAAGGAGAAAAGATGCCGACAATCAATCAGTTGATAAGAAAAGGCAGAAAGCCTGTCAGAGCAAAAAACAAGGCCCCGGCACTAAAGGGATGCCCTCAAAAAAGAGGTGTATGTACGAGGGTTTACACTACTACACCGAAAAAACCCAACTCGGCTTTAAGAAAAGTTGCAAGAGTCAGGCTTACAAACGGCTTTGAGGTGACTTCATATATTCCCGGAGAAGGTCATAATCTTCAGGAACACTCGGTCGTTCTCATAAGAGGTGGAAGGGTTAAGGACTTGCCAGGAGTAAGATATCACATCATCAGGGGAACTCTCGATCTTGTCGGCGTAGGTGCAAGAAAACAGGGCAGATCAAAATACGGAGCAAAAATTCAGAAGTAATAAGTTTTATATGGAGAAAATATGCCAAGGAAATCCAGAAAATTAAGAAGAAAGCCTGTTCAGGCGGATCCAAAGTATTTCGATAAGATGCTGGGTAAATTTGTCAACAAGCTGATGCTTCAGGGCAAAAAGAATACCGCAAGAGGAGTGCTTTACGGCGTGATAAACATTATCGGAGAAAAAACAAAGGATGATCCTTTGAAGATTATCAAAAAGGCAATGGATAATGTTAAGCCTCTGGTTGAAGTTAAATCAAGAAGAGTCGGCGGAGCTACTTACCAGGTTCCGATAGAAGTAAGAGCGGCAAGAGGCGAGACTCTGGCAATGCTTTGGCTGATTAACTATGCAAGAG
>CAYYBZ010000117.1:4568-6685 GCA_964470285.1 uncultured Oligoflexia bacterium | reverse complement strand
GGGGTTTGATGATAGCCTTCTCCGGAATTGAAGGCGGCAGCTCAGTTGAGAGAGCCCAGGTTCTTTCAAAAGGTATCTCGGTCGCTTTTCGTACAACGTTCTTTGGACTTCTGGTAGCGGTACCCATAATTATCTGTTACCTGATATTAAGCGGAAGATATAACAAGATCCTTTCAAAAATAGAACATGGGGCATCTTCTCTGGTTGATGTTTTAGTTACCAAGAATAAAAAACTTCATTCGTCTAAATAAACTTTCGTCTAAGAGTTTTATGGATAGTTCTATTTTTTCAACCGGTCAGTCCATATTCGGTTCCGAGGAAGTCGAGGATACCGAACTTAATATGATTGCATTTTTGAGTATTCTCTCAAATATGCTTTTCTTCCTGCTTGCAAGCTTCGGAATTGCAGTTATCAGCCTTATAGCAGCCAATGTTCCCGTTGTTGCAGAATCCGATGAAATTTTTACGGTCGATAAAGATAAAGTAACGGTTACCCTTTCCATTACAACAAGGGGATTCAGCGTAACAGCAGTCAATGAAATGATGACACCGGCTGAGGCCAAGGCTCTTGAGAAAAAATTCAGCATTAACAAGAAAAAAGAATACGATTACGATGGATTAAATGAATACCTTTTTGAGATAAAGAAAAAGTATAAGAAATCGGACAGCATCGTAATAACGCCGGATCCAAGAATTACTTATGATGTAATAGTAAAAGCGATGGATGCTTCCCGGGAAAAAGAAATAGAAGTCGAGGGCAGTAAACTTAAATATCCGCTGTTCCCCGGAGCGGTGATATCCACTCTGGTAAGAGATTAATTTATGATCGGAAGAGGTTCATTCAGAAGAAAAGGCGGTACCCTGGGAGAGGGAATAATATCCCTTAATCTAACCCCCATGATGGATATACTTACAAGTCTTTTATTCTTCCTCATGGTTAATATGGCTACTCAGTCCCAGAGTATGGAAGGAGAAAAAGGCCTAAAGCTTCCCACTTCCGTTTCGGAAAAGGAACTGGTTGTTACATTAACGGTTACGGTTACTCTGGACGCCATTAAAATTGAGGATAGTCCCGTGGTCATCCTTAAAAAAGGAAGAATAAAGAAAAAGGATATTGAGAATAAAACCAGAATTGTGCCCCTTTATGAAAGGCTCGTTAGAATTATTGAAGAAAAGAAAAAGAAGGGGCTTGAAGTTTCAAAAGATACGAGCATTGTCCTGCTCTTAGCCGATAGAAGGTTAAAGGCAGATACCATAACAAAAGTCATGAAAACCTGCGGTATGGCGGGTATCCCGAATTTTCATTTCGGGGTTCAAAAGCTCTGACATTTTTGCGCTAATTTAAGCAAATTTTTCATGATTTTGGGCGGAATTATGTTCTAAGAATTTTTAGCCCTTTTAGCCTACATCTAACTCCTTGAAATGTTAGCTAAATAAGCCTTGCGCGTGATAGTTTCTTGGTACATAAATTGCTTCATTTATTAAGTAGGAGAGGTGCGAGGTAATTATGGGAAAAATATCACTGGCCAAAATAGTTATGGGATGCCCTATAACAGAGTTTCTCTTTGGCGAAAATGCCAGGGAGCTTTGTGATATATTTGTTTTTGGTGCGGGTATCGTCCTCATTTTAGCCCTTGTTTATGCCAAAAGACGAATACACGGCTCTCATGCCCTTAGTTCAGAATAGGCTTAAGTAAGGGTTGATTTTTTAATTTAAATTAATTAAATTCTTAGTTGTTCACTGGAACGATGCAGTAACTTTCCAAATCCTGTCCAAATCATCTAATTTGGCTTAATTCAGGATTCGTACTTTTAATCTTTGCTTTGATAGAAATTATCAATTTGTTAGGAGGATTTTTCCTATGCGTTATTACGACGATGAAGAAAGAGAGAAGCCCAGCTGGAGTGACATAGATAAAATGAAGGACGGTAAGAAAAAGAGAAGGGAAAGAGATGATGATGAAAGACCGCAGCGTCAGAGAAAAACAACGTATGCCCAGATGAAGTATAAAAAACAGCTTGAAGAGTTTTTTGCAGTGGGAAAAAAGAAGGAAGACAAGGCAAAGAACGAAGAGTTAAGGAAGATTAAGGAAATAAAAAACAAAAATTCATATATG
>CAYYBZ010000117.1:0-4558 GCA_964470285.1 uncultured Oligoflexia bacterium | reverse complement strand
AGGACGCTCGAAGACGAATATATCGAAAAGCAGGGATATCCCAGAGATCTGGATCTTCTGTTAAGCCTTCTTGATCATAAGGATTCGCAAAAAATCTCAAAGTCCATGGATATAATAGAAGATATGTACAAGGACGAAACCGACACCAGAAAAGAAATGATAGAGCAGAAGATTCATATCCTGGAAATGACGGCTTCAGATCCTAAAATTCAGGGAAAAGCAGAAGAAATATTACAGCGAATGAAAAGCGCTTAAATCAATCAACAAAAATCAGGCTAGAATTTTATTTTTAGTGATTGACATTTATTCCTAAAGTATTATATTAACAGCCAAATTTGGGTCCTTGTTAGGTGAGGTTCCCGCAAAGAATACAAGCCACTGCCCGGAAACGTCCAGAGACGCCAATGGGTAGAGCAGGCTTTACCGGATTAAGGTTTAGTCTAACGTGGCTTGAGACTGTTTATCTTAAAATTAAACTTTCTCATTACGTCTTGCGGTGCCAAAGCTCTACTAGAGGGATTACAAGTGATTTTCGGTTGTAATTTAACCTCTGTACCTGATCAAGGGCGGAGGTTTTTTTATGTTTTTCTTAAGCAGATTAATTGGTAACGATATTTTTGATTCAAAGGGCGTATCTGTTGGAAAGGTGAAAGACTTTTCCGTTTCTCTCACAGAGGGATATCCTCCGATCAAGCATATTGTGTGTAAGGGGAGTTCTAAAGACGATATCAGAATTCGATGGAATAGCGTAAGAAGTTTTGAGGAAAGCCAGATTTTTCTTTCATGTCCGAGTAGTGAAATTCAAAAAATTGAAAAAAGTGCTGAAGAAGTAGATTTGGCAAGCGATGTTCTTGACAGACAAATATTTGATACCGAAGACAGAAAACTTATACGGGTTCAGGATGTTCAGATGGCCAGAGTAGAGGGGCAGCTCCTTGCAATGGCGGTCGATGTTTCAATCAGAGCGGTTGTTAGAAGACTGGGTTTTGAAAATCTTGTTTCCGGATTCAAGGAAAAGCTTCAGCCCAAACTAATAGACTGGAAAAAATTAAGCTTCATAGGAGTTGAAGAGCATAACATTAAACTTAAGGTGCAAAGCAAAGACTTTGAAATACTTCATCCGGCAGACATTGCAGATATTGTAAGCGAGCTTTCACCCGAGCAGAGAACCGAGATACTTACGGCTTTAGACGATGAAATTGCGGCCGATACCATTGAAGAACTTGATCCGCAATATCAGGCAAGTACAATCGCAGGTTTGGAAAGTAAAAGAGCCTCAGAAATTTTAGAAGAAATGTCTCCCGATGAAGCGGCTGATCTGATTGCCGATCTTCCGGAAACCAAGGCTCAGGAACTCTTAGGTTTAATGAGTACCGACGAGGCATATGAAATCAGACAGCTTTTGCAGTTTCCTGAAGATTCGGCCGGCGGGATAATGACTACCGAATTTGTAACAGTAAGAGAAGATTTTACCATCTCCCAGACAATAAAGATCATAAGGGAAAGAGGAGATGAAATAGATACCATGTCATATATTTATGTTGTCGACATGGAAGGTGTATTAAAGGGTGTTTTCTCGCTGCTAGAGCTCATAATGGCCGAGCCGCAAGTTAAGGTTAAAAATGTAATGCAGAAAAACGTTATCTCTGTTGGGCTTCTGATGCCCCAGGTGGAGGTAGCAAAGCTTGTAGCGAAATACGATATCTTAGCTATTCCTGTTATAGATGATAAAAAAAGAATCAAGGGCATTGTAACCATTGATGACGCTTTAGACGTGATTATCCCAACAAAGTGGAAGAAAAGACTGCCGCGTATTTATTAGCGAAACTAGATATGTATGAGAACCGTATTCCAAAAAATGAGGAAATCCCGAATCGGTATTATTCTGGCCGTTCTGGGACCCGGAATTATCACAGCAAGCGTGGATAACGATGCCGGCGGAATCGCTATTTATTCAATAGCCGGGGCGCATTTCGGCTATCATTTTTTATGGACGCTTTTACCGATAGGTCTCTTTTTAATAGTGATTCAGGAAATGTCGGCAAGAATGGGTGTAGTTACAGGAAAAGGATTTGCCGATCTTATTAGGGAAAACTACGGTGTAAAAATAACTTTCTGGCTTATGGTAATTCTGTTCTTTACAAATTATGCAAATGCAATTTCAGAATTTGCAGGTGTTGCCGCCGGTTTCGAAATATTCGGTGTAAGTAAATATATTTCCGTTCCTATCGCTGCACTTTTTGTCTGGCTGCTGATAGTTAAGGGTACGTATTCGATAGTCGAGAAAATATTCCTCTTTGCTTCTTTGTTTTATGTAACCTATGCAATTTCCGCTTTTATGACAGGGCCGGACTGGGGTGAGGTTTTAACAAGAACTGTTGTCCCGTCATTCGAAATGAAGCCGGGATTTATCATAATGCTTGTAGCTCTTGTGGGAACCACCATTGCGCCGTGGATGCAGTTTTATCTTCAGTCATCGGTTGTTGAAAAGGGATTACATATAGAAGATTACAGGGTGACTAAATACGATGTTATTATCGGAAGTTTCATAACTGTTCTTGTCGCACTTTTTATAATGGTTGCATGCTCGATGACACTTTTCCCCAAGGGAATTAAAATTAACGATGCCCAGGATGCGGCCATGGCATTGATGCCTTTAGCCGGAAAATACGCAGGTCTGATCTTTGCATTCGGTCTAATAAACGCATCACTGTTTGCTGCATCAATACTTCCTCTTTCAACGGCATATTGCATTTGTGAGGGAATGGGTTGGGAAGCCGGAGTCAATAAAACATTCAAGGAGGCTCCGCAGTTCATGTGGCTCTATACTATAATCGTAATCGGGGGGGCTTTAATTATTCTCATTCCTAAAATACCCCTTATCCCGATTATGGTTTTCTCGCAGGTTGCCAACGGGATACTTCTTCCGTTTATACTTATATTTATTCTTAGACTCGTAAATAAAAGGGAATTGATGGGAGATTATGTGAATTCAAAAGGATTTAATATCATCGCCTGGACCTGTACGGTTATCATGATTATTCTTTCTGCTGTAATGACAATCGATCTTATCGTCCCCGGAGCAATTCTGTGAGATTTTTAACATTATATAATAATAGGTTATAATAAGAACCAGATAGAAGTGTAATTTTTAAGCATGTTTATGCAAGGAGTCATTTAAATATATGTATAGTTATAAGAATCTAAATTTTATATAATTATTTCCTGGATATAAAAAAGGGGTTTTTAAAAATGAATATTAGCCGGCGCTCAGTAATTCCCAAGAATATAATCTGCTTGATTAGTCTTTCTATTCTTATAATCTCATGCTCTAAATCAAAACAGGCGGATTTCTTTTTTGTAAATATCAAGGGGGATGTTGTTGAAGCAGCCTCAGGTATTAATGTTAACGACCCGATAATGATAAGAATGGCAAATTTGGAACCCAATTCTTTCTATAGAGTGAGACTGCTTGATCCTCAGGGGGAAAGGGTGCACGGAGAAGACCTCGTTCTTATAAGCGACGGTGATTCAAAACTGCCGGATACGCCTTTAATATTCTTGGGAGACGAGAGCAATGAAATTATCGCAACAAAGTTATATGCGAAAACTTCGGCAGAAATTCCGTTTGCAGGTTTAAGACGTACAATCGAACCCGGAGAATGGTGTGTTAACGTTTATGAATTCAGAGGATCAACCGTTACAGGCAAAAGATGCATTCAGGTAAAGGATACTGCCAAAAGAGCTTTCACTACAGATTCAGATGGGAACCCGGGCAAATCATTTTTAATTAACATAGGGAATGTTTATGTAAAGGGAGAAAACTTTACACCGAATTCCGATGTTGATGCTTACTTGCTTGATAATAAGAATAACTTTTTAAGCGACGGCGAGGAGTTGCTTGATATAAGGGGCTTGGACGGACTTAATTACAGTGTTAATGAATCGGGAGTTTTTTCGGGATTGTTCTGGGAAACCCCTTCCGATCTGGGTCGTTACGATATAGTAATAGATGTGGATAAAAACGGGCTTTGGACCGAAGGTACGGACATTATAACCGGACCCGGATTCATACCCGGATTTGCGATTCAGAGTAAAAGCGTTTCGACATTTCAAAATTCTACTCAAATTGCTTGCGGTATAGCGGGAAGTAATTATTGTGTTCATAAGAATATATTTATCGGTGAAGATGTTAATATTTTCCTCAGACCCGTAGCGCAACCCTATAATTCATTCGATACTCCAAAACCAAAAATATATATTACTGCGCATAAAGATGAGTGGGCATCGGGAGATGAACTTACATCTGTTCTTGAAACTGTAATGAATTATCCGGTTCAATCAGGGACTTATTCCGGAGCTAAAGTGCTGGCTTATCCTACAGAGAGTTTTACTCCCGGCTGTTACGACATAGTAGTGGATTCAAATTTGAACGGCAGATATGATCTCGGTGATGATTTTGTCGATAATTCATCAATCGACGAAACGCTCACCTGCGGTTTCAATATTCCGGGCGCGGAGGGCAGCCCGGTTTTAGTTGTGACCTCGGTAAAGGACG
>CAYYBZ010000116.1:0-6736 GCA_964470285.1 uncultured Oligoflexia bacterium | reverse complement strand
GTCGAAGGAATGGCTTCGGACAGGTAAAAGGGTAAGGCTCCTATAATGCCTGCACATATCCAAGCAAACGCAACAGTTACAAGGCCTTCTTTTCTGTAAAAATCCTGTGTAGTTTTTCTTGTAAAAAGAATAAGACCGGTTCCCGTTAAAATACCGAAAGAAATACTTTGTATGAAAGCCCATTTTGAACTTTCTTCACCCAAGGCTACAGCCCAGAGCATGGGTAAAATCATGGTCGATGAAACCATTAATATCAGAAACCCCAGTGTTTTTAGTATAAGACGGAAGTTCAATTTGAATCCTTGGAAGATCTAAAAAGTTTTTCAAGCTCGGGGATTTCCGAAACAAGAGTGAATATTATCAGAACGTCGCTGGCTTTCAGCTCAAAGTCTCCTTTTGGAACCAGCATGTCGCCGTTTCTAAGTACGGCAGCAACCATTGAGCTTTTGGGAAAACCGGCGTCTTTTACCTTTTGCCCGCGGATTTTTGTCCATGGCAGGACCTCCATCTCTAAAATTTCAACCATGCCTTCTTCAATAATTGCCAGCTGGGAAAAGGAACCTGATTTTACAAATTCGAGAATTGATTGGGCCATTAACAATCGGGGGCTTATGGGTGCATCGATACCCAGACTTTTATAAATAGGTGTATAATCGGGTTTTTTGGTAAGGGCGACTAGTTTTTTAACCCCAAGCTCTTTTGCAAGCTGGCAGGACATAAGATTAATTTCATCCTGATTGCATACAGATACAAAAGCATCTGCATTGCCTACTCTTTGCTCTTTTAAAAGCTCAAGATTCGTTCCGTCTCCGTGAATTACGGCGGATTCACTCAAAAGGGCCGCCAGTTCCTTTGCTCTGAGTTTAGAATTTTCAATCAATTTAACATTTATTTTGGTACGTTCTAATGATCTGGCCAGCGAAAGACCAATTTCTCCGCCCCCAAGTATAACCACGTTTTTAATTTCCTTTGATGAGCCGTCTGTCAGATTTTCAAACTGCTCAATCCCTTCGGGCTTTCCGAGTACCAGGATGTGATCGCCTTCTTTTAAAACAGTGTCCCCTCTGGGGATAATAAAGCTCTCTTTTCTTATTATTAAAGATACGAGAGTTGCGGGAGGAAGGGAAAGCGAACTTAAGTTTTTCTCGGTAAAAGAAGATTCTTTGTCGATTATGATGTTACGTATCAGTATCTTTCCGTCGGCGAAGCTTTCAATGTCTATTCCTTTATGCTCTCTTATGATTTTTTGAATTTCCAGAGATACAAGTTCGACTGAATTCAGTATTAAATCAGCTTTAATGTTTTTTCTGTAAAAGTATCTTTTCTTCCCCCAGAGCTTCTGTTTTTTAATTCTGACAATGGATCTTTTTGCTCCAAGACCTTTGCCTAAAAGAGAAATGAGCATATTTGTTTCGTCGTTATTGGTAAGGGCAAGTAAAAGATCTGCTTTATCAGCGCCCGCTTCCTGCAGGGTAATAACATTTGAACCGTAGCCCTCTACAGTCTGAGCTTCGAGAGTATCACGCAAATTCTGCAGCTTGTCGGGATCAATATCTATCACGGTTATTTCATTTTTCTCTTTGGAAAGAATCTTGGCCAGATACGCGCCTACTTCTCCCGCACCTACTATTAAAATGTTCATAAAAGAATTTCCTCTTTAAGCTATTTCCATATTTTCGCGGTTAAAAAGAATTTGTCAAAGTTATTACATAAATAAAATGTATGTAAAAACAGTCAGTTGGATGTTTAGCTTGAGTAAAAGCAAGTGAATGTAAACTATATCAGGAAAAAATCAACGGATTTTCTTTTTTATAAAAGCAATAATCGGAATCAGAAACAATATAAACAGAAGTTTATTCAATGCCTTGCCGTCAGTTACCGCTCCGCAGCCGCCCTTCATGGTGTTACCGCTGCGAACATTAATAGTCGCATAGGCTGTTCCGGCTTTACCCAGAGAATCTGTTGCCGTAAGTTTAACTATGAACTTATCTGTAGTAGAAAATGTATGTGTACATGTTTCTTCATCTGAGGTCTGGCCGTCTCCAAAATCCCATGAATAAGATTGTATTGTGTCTCCCTCGTTGGGATCTGAAGCCTTTACAGCAAACTTTACTTTCAACGGAACCTGGCCCTCAAGTTTATCGGCCAGGATTTTTAATTCGGGGGCATAGTTGGGATTTACAGTTACATTTGATGAGGATGAGTCTTCTTCTCCGAACTGGTCGGTTACCGTTGCGGTAATAGCGCATTGTGATTCTTCATCTAAAATAGGAGCAACGTATTTTACGGGGTTCGATTGATTGATAAATATTCCGCAACCTTCTGTAGTGGTCCATTCAACGCTTAAACTCGAATCCCATGGATCCGGATCGGTTACCGTAACTCTAATTGAAACTTCCTCGCCGCCGTTAACGTTCTCTTCTGGTACAACGGGGCCGCTTGTAATTTCGGGAGGATTATTCTCGGGTACTGCCGGATTATAAATTGATCCGCTAAATGAACCTATCTGACAGGTAGGGCCTCCGGTGCTGTCATAGTATGCCGCTGTCATGTATCCGCCGTCACCCCAGGATGTTCCCCAGCTGTTTTTTATGTACCATACTCCTGTGCCGTGGGTTGTAGGAACATTATCGTCGTAGCCGACAAGTAAAACTGCGTGGTTTAAATCTTCAATTCCTGTTTGACGGCAGTATGCAGTATCATCTTCATAGAGATTTCCGATATATGAATCGAATGTGCTGGGATTTGCTATCATTGACGTGAAAAGAGGACCGTAATCATTAAGGGCAGTTTTGATGTTCTCAATATCGGTGGCATCTATAGGAGGTTCGAGGGAGTAATAGTACGCTGTTTCAACTGTGGCTACAGGGATATAACTTTCCTGTTCGCATGAACTCTGATAGGCAACGTATGGGTAGTCTGATTCCGTTACCGCGCCGTAATCGACAAAAACGTCGAAAGCATCAAACCAGCCTCCGAAACATCCCATTCCGTAATAATTGCAGTCTATCAGCTGCTGTTCAGACAAATCGGTTAAAATGGCTATTTCCGGATTTATAAGGAGAGCGGATTCTAAATTGCCTGCCAGAGCAAAGGCCCAGCAACTTCCGCAATAACCCTGATCCTTTGGAGGAGTTACGCCTCCCAGAGCTCTCCAGTCTATAGCCGCAGGAGCTGCTAAGCTTTTCAAGCCTTTTTTTGGCTGCATTTTAGTATAACCGAGTGCTTTTGTCGGAACAATCAGTCCTCTTTTTTGAAGCCTTTGCTGAAGTGGAAGAACGGATACCGGATTTTCACCGGCTTTCCATTTATAACCTTTACTCTTTACATATTCCTGAGCCCTTTTTATATCTTTTTCGTCGGCAATTGTACTTTTAGGATAAAAAGCTGAAACACAAAACAATATTAGAGCAAATCTAAACATTAAGGATTGATTCATAGACAGGTCCCTCTTTTTAAACTCTCCCCCAAAAATGTATTTGATCTCAACTTATAATTTTACCACTGGTAAAAATTTAAAACAATAAAATGTAAGGGGACGCGTTTTTCTAAGTATCTGAAATTATATATGTTATTTACCTGGAACTCGGTATCTGTTTTTTTTGCTTAAAACACATTTGGTCTTGAAAAAACAGATCTAAATATCAATTATAGAATTTTTGGTCGTCAGGGTAATTGATAAAAGTGCGAGTAGTAAAAAGATAATTCCAAACAGATTTTGACTATTCTTTACAATCCCGCAGCCGCCCTGTACGTAATAAAGTGAGTTTACATCGGACTGGGCAGCCTCATAAGACTCAATCTTAATTTCCGCAGTTGATGACTTACCGTAACTGTCCGTCACTTTAATTGATGCGATGTATTCTGCAGGTTCGGTATAAACATGATCGACTACAGGATCTACGGCACTTTCACCGTCTCCAAAATTCCATTCGTAAGTAAGGTTTTGATCATCTTCGGGATCGTTTGCAATAACTTCAAATGTAATATAGTGAGGGACTCTTCCTTTAACGGGAGATGCAGCTATTTCGATAATAGGAGGTTGGTTCGGATTTATTATAATTATGATTGCCTTTGAATCCCTGGCTCCGCCTAAGTCCGTTACGGTCAGGGTCACTTCGCATTCTGCCGAATCCTCTATGTCATCTGTACTAAACGTGACGGTGTTTCCTTCACCTTCCAATGTTCCGCAATCGTCTTCAACCGTCCACTCATATGTCAATTCTGTGTCATACCAGTCCGGATCCACTGCGGTTGCGCTGATTTCAGTCTGTTCACCGTTCATAAGTTCGTTTTTCAATGCATCCGGTCCCTGAGTGATTTGCGGGGTATGATTAAAGGGCAATGAATATGAATTGAAGACAGTTGCAAAGCTGCCAATGTTGCAATGATCATAAGGTATGGTAAAGAATCCGTTATCACCCCAGCTCTCATGCCAGCTGTTTTTAACAAAGTAAACTCCCTGCCCCAGGGCATGGCTTACCGTATCGTCATAACCTACTATAACAACGGCATGGCCCCCCAGATATCCCCCTGAAGCGTGAATATAAGTACCATTTTCATAACTGTTGAAATCGAGGTACACATCCATATGTGTATATACAGGTCCGTTTTGAAGAGCGTTTTTTATTAAATCGGAATTAGGTGTGTAAGTTGTTAAATTCTGCCAGCTTCCTATTTTTGCCGTAGCATCGTAATTATTCTGAGTACAGGGGATTGAATCGACTTGGGAAGCCGTATTTCCGTACGGCATCTGTGATTCAAGTATTGATCCGGGATCAATAAAAATGTCTGCCCCGTAAAAGTTTCCGCCTGAATTGCAGGTAAAACCGTCATCGTTGCATGAAATAAGCTGCTGCTCGGATAAGTCAACTTCGAATCCGAAATTAATCATAATCATTGATTCTAAAAGTCCGGCCAATGCAAATGACCAACAGGAGCCACACGGCTGTTGATTTTTAACAGAGGATACACCGTTTAAAACTCTCCAATCTATGGATGCAGGAAGACCTACAACAGGGCCGGATTTTACATTCGGTATGGGCAGTGCGTTTTTTGGAGGAACGGCACCAAGGAGTTTTTTAAATTCTTCTTCGCTAAGGCTTGAGACGCTTGTAGGTCCGGCCTGCCAGTTTAATCCCCCGGCCTTAATCGCCGCTTTTATCTCTGAAAGAGTAGGGGCTTTGGCAATCAGCTTAGACGGTAACACCAAAGCCCCTATTAAAAAATTCAATATAATGAAGAAGGAGGTGGATATCTTCATAATATAATAAGATAAGCAAATATCGTGCCTTTAATCCTTTAAAATAACGGGATATTTCAGCATGAGAATCCTAGAAAACCCAAATATCTTAATAACTAAGCGAATTTGAGATATTCAGGTTTTTAAAAGAAAAAATCAGGGCATATAAATATAGAAAAATTTTCGTAGTGCTATGAAAATATAGAAAATATAAGTAGAAAAAACTAAATCAACCCTTTTCCACTGATTCCAATTTGTTTTTAAATTTCTTAAGCTGTTTTTTGTAATGGGCGCTTTTTGAATTAAGTTGAAGCGCCTTTCTTGCTGCGTTAAGGGCTTTTTCATTTTGTCCCAGCGCGCTGTAAAGCTCTGCAAGTGTGTTAAAAATACTGTGTGATTTGGGATTTATTCTTGATCCTTCCTTGGCTGTCTTTAGACCCTGCTCAATCTTAAACTGATTTCTGTAACAGAACCATCCGAAAGCGTTTTGGGGTTTTCCGCTTAAGTCAGACTTATTCTTTAGTATATAATTATTGAGTGCGTTTAAAACCTGCTTTTCCTTTTTCATTTCCAGATATATTTTTGCTCTTTCAAGGTCAGTGCGTCTTGAGTATGAACTTTCCGGAAAATTATTTTCAAGCTCGGCCAGTAGAGGAAGCGCCTTTCCGTAATTTTTAAGACTTCGGGAATAAAGATACTTGCCGAGTGCATATAAGGCTTTATCCGAATATCCTTTTTTGTTTTTCGGATCAAGCTCTACAACTTTGTTCAGATACTGTGAGGCCATTTTTTCATTTCCCTTAAAGGCGTATCTTTGACCCGCTTCAAACAGCGTTGAGATATCCTTGGGATTCTTTCTGATACGGGCATCAAGCTCGGTTAAAATCCCCTTACCTTTTGAATAATCGAAAACCTTATCGATAAATTCAGATTTGTTCTCATAATCCAGAATTCTGTCTGTTTCATCTCCGTTTTTATCCAGGATTATTACCGTGGGGTAACTGATTATATTGTACTTTTTCGAGAGTTCGATTCCCGCACCTTTTTCTGCGTTGTATTTCAGGCAATACATTTCATCTGAGAGTTTCTTGCCGTCTTTTGAGGAAAATACTTCTTTATCGATTTTTGAGCAGTCCGGGTACCAGTCTGCATAAAATTCCAGAAGGATGTTTCTTTCCAGAACCCTTGCTTCCGTGACAACATCCCTTAATGACATCTCGGACCATTTTGTTTTTGCACAGAGTGTATTAACCGGAAGAACAAGAAATAAAACCAGTGTAAGAAGCTTTTTCATAATTACCTCTTTAATTGAGAGTTTTTAGATAGTGAATTATAGATACAATGCAATTATTATTCAACATTCTAAGTTATAGCTCAAAAATTTTAGAATTTTTAACTTTTTCCTGCAATATGTCTCTGGTATGGCGGTCAAACGTGCAGTAGATAATCTGCCACCCCTTTTGCGTGAAATCACCCAGAATTTCAATGAGGGAT
>CAYYBZ010000115.1:5220-6756 GCA_964470285.1 uncultured Oligoflexia bacterium | reverse complement strand
TATATTCAAATCAAATTCTTCTTTAAGCTCTCTGACAAGACATTGCTCAGGACTCTCATCCTTCTCAATCTTGCCGCCGGGAAACTCCCACTTTCCGGCCAGTCTGTCACTCTCGTTTCTTTTCGCTATTAGAATCTTACTTTTTTTTATTAATATGGCCGCTGCTACTTTAAGCATCCGTTAATTTCCTAAGCTTTTCCATAAGCTTAACCATGGCTAAAGTATCCTGTGTACAGTATTCAAGGAGATCTGAGGCAATTTTTGCTTTTTCTTCACTGCCTACACTCTGAGATATAAGCCTTAAATATGCGTATTGCGCCCCGGCTCCCTCTTTAACACCTAAATTTTCGTAACTCATATCCGGAACTATTGCCGGAAGAACACGCTTTAAGCTGTAAGATCCGTGGAAATCAGGATGGTAATAAAACTTCTGGAAAGGCTTCATCAAATCCCAGAGTCTTAAGCGTATTCCCATAAGTTCATCGGCAAAATCCGGTATTCTCTGTGATAAAACTTCCAGCACTCCCGCCTCAAAGGAAGCATTGTAGGCGACAACAGTGCCGTAGGATGAAATAATTTGCACTAAATTTCTGGAAAGTTCTAATGAAGGATCGCTGTTTTCAACATGAAGGTATTCTCTGTGTTCAATTTTTCCTTCCTTTTCTTCAATGTGACAGGAGAACTGAAAAGGAAACTGCTGAAAAGGTCTCATCCCTTCAAATCTGGGAATAGCCGGAGCGTATGTCTCAAAATCAAGGTAATAAATCGGGTAATCTATTTCACCCAGTAAATCTCTGATTCCCTTTAAGTTTATATCAGAGGTACCGGACTTTACTGTTTTAATCTGCATTAACTGTCTGTCGGAGAATTTGGCTTCTCCGCAGGTTAATTTTCTGACATCGAACCTATCTTTTCTGTATAAATCAAATTTGGTTTTTTGCTTTAACCTGTACAATTCAAAAACAGAATGCTGCGGGATATGAGACCAGCAATGTACCTTAAAATCGCATGTACGGGGTTGGGAACAATGCGGGCCGATATCTATTTCAGGAACCTCTCCCTTCGAAAGCATTGATTTCATCAAAGGAAGTTCGTCTTTCACTTTTTGCATGTTCTCTTTTATATGATCGGTAAGATCAACCATCTCGAAAAGATTATCAAGTTCAGGATAAACACATTTATTATTTATATGCATAAGGTAAACAGAAGAAACGTTTATGCCTGCTCCTTCTAAAACATATTTTTGCAGGGCAACATCGTCAAGATACTCGGAGGAGACACCTGTAGAGGATTTCACCTCTATAAGTTCGAATGTATTGTCGGAGAGTCTCTTTAAAATGTCTGCTCTAACTACTATGTTTTCAAATTCAAAGGCCGCTTCAAAAAGAATTTCATCTCCTGCATGAAGAGCTTTTCCGGTTGATTCAACAGCTTCAGATATGTGCCTGTAATCCTCTTCAATCAGCTTCCCGTCCGGGAATCTTTCGCGGGCAACCTTTCCGACTTCGTTTCCCTGATCAAGCATCATCTTAACCT
>CAYYBZ010000115.1:0-5210 GCA_964470285.1 uncultured Oligoflexia bacterium | reverse complement strand
AGTTCCGGATTATAAATATACAGAAAAAGTGCCTTGTAACATTGAAGGCCCTTTATGTATTTTGATTTACTGAGCCTGTATGTTTTTGATTCCTGCTTCATTCCGAAAGTATATTATTTTCTTCTCTTTGTAAAAACCCAGATTAAAAGTCCTATGCCTGCTAAAAACGGTAGCATTGAAAGATATTGTCCCTGGGTAAGTCCTGAATTTCTTATATGATACTCCTTAACAAACTCAACAAGAAATCTGCCGAGGAAATACATTGAAAGAAAAATGCCGGCAAGTAAACCAAGAGGTCTTTTTTCCTTTCCGGTCCATCTATCGACAAAAAACAGAGTAAAGAAAATAAATGCCCCGAGAGCGAACTCGTAAATCTGGCTGGGATGCCTGGCAAACTTTCCTCCGTCATATCTTATAAATTTAACTGCCCAGGGAACATCTGTTGCCCTTCCTACGATTTCCGAATTGAGAAAATTTGCAAGTCTTACCATGGCCGCGCCGATTGCTGCAGACATGGAAAACCTATCAAGAATTTCAATAATATTAAGTTTGTTTTTCCATGCAAAAAGTATAAGAGCAATTAAAAGACCCGCAGTAGCTCCATGGCTTGCAAGACCGCCTTTCCATACATAGAGAATGGAAATAGGATCTGAAAGGTAACGGTCTGTATGATAGAAAAGGCAATGTCCGAGTCTGGCACCGGCAACAACTGCAATAACTCCCCATAGAAAAAACCGTTCTGTAAGCTCTTTTGAATATCCCCCTCTTAACATCTGATGCCTCCACATCAGATATCCGAGATAAATCATTGTGGCGAAAATTAAACCGTAATATCTTATCTGGAGAGAACCTATTCTAAAAATAGTGGGGTCAAGGTTCCAGACAAAAGCGTTTTCCATATCATTTCTCCGTTATCGTTTCTTTACTAACGTAAAATAAATTCCAGATGCGACTAGATATAAAATCATGAAAAATGAACATATCAGAAATACGCTGTACAATCCAAAATTATCTGCCGACCAACCTACCAGAGGCGCGATAACAGCGACACCTATAGACACAGCCTGCGACTCAACAGAAAAGATTGTAGCCTGTTCTTCACCTTTTGCACAGTCATCGAATTGCGCAAGAAGTATGGGCTTCCATATATTCTGGAGATTAAATAAAAATACAAAACCGATAATAGCAATCAGGTAAATCCCTTTATAAGTTCCTAAAGCGCTTGCCAAAAGGACTATAACCGAAAATATTATTATTAATGTCGTTGCGGTTTCTTTTTTCTTAAACATGTAAAGAAATTTATGGGCTTTTTTTGATGAATAGCTGTTCAAAAGATAGAGAATGAAATAAACAATTGCAACAAGGATTGCAGTTCTCTTCTCATCTGCCAGAGAAAGTGCGACAGGTATCAAAACAACCTGGGCCCTTATTATTGCCTGAAGATAATCTTTTAAAGCCTTAAACTGGCCGGAGTAAATGACTGATTTAACAATCAGATGACGAAGGTCACATTCACTTTTAAAAATACTGCCCGCTACTTTCCACAAATGCCTGAATACGCTTTTCAGCCCGATTTTTTGATCCCCGGTTCGGTTAAGCCATGAAGGGTAGTATGACATATTCCACAGGCCTAAGAGGTAAGGGATAATGCTGAACCAGAAGACATAGGCATATTTACCCGTATAAAACACAAGACCCCCGGCTAAAAGCACGGATAACGCGCTTCCGATTTGAGCCCATGATCTTGTATAACCGTAAACTTCGGTTTTTCTATCGACCATCTTTTCATGTCTTAAATAGTCAAAAACCATAGCCTTATGTGTTCCCGTTCTGAACGCTTCACCTATGGAGAAGAAAAACATGGCCACATACAGAAACCACACGGGCATATTGATACCGAAAAGGATAAATGAAACTATGTAACTGCCAAGAGACAGGAGCATGACATTCTTTCTGCCGTATAAATCCGCCAAGGCTCCGCTTGGAATTTCCATTAGATTTATGCAGATTTCACGAAAACTGAAAAGAAAACCTATCTCAAGGAAAGAAAGCCCCTTTTCCATAAGAAACAGAAGAAAAAATGGCTCGAAAAATCTTAAATTCTTTAAAAAGCCGTATAGAGAAAATCGTTTAATCATTATAGGTATTTATATTATTTATTTTTAATTCAAACAACATTAACTTAACAAATGTAAAACCTGTACTTATAATCAAATGAACCTGAAAATCTCAACATAATTATAGCCTTAGAGTTATAATTACATAATAAAAACTTGCCAATATAGCTGTTAGCTATATAATTATCAGCAATATTCATGGGGGAATCAAAAAATAAAACTAGGTACGCCGTATTGGGAATGCTCTCATTTGAGGCCAAATCCGGTTACGATATTAAAAAGGATATCGAAAGCCATCTTTCCGTATTCTGGAATGAAAGCTATGGGCAAATTTACAGGGTATTAAAGCAGCTTGAAAAAGAAAAACTGGTAATAAAAAAACATCTCTCACAAAAGAGAAGACCAAGCAAAGACGTCTATTCCATCACAGATAAAGGATTAATGGTTTTACGACAGTATCTTTCGGAACCTCCGGATAAACTTGTAGTCAGAGATGAATTAATGCTTAAGTTTGTTCTGGGTCACAACGTAAGCAGTGGAAAGAACATAAAACTTTTGGAACATGAGATTAAAACTTTGGAAAAAAAACTTTCTGAAGTCAACGACCAGATAAAAAACTATCCAGAACTTTTTAAAGATAAAAATGAAAATGTAAATCTATCTATGATGATCAAGCTCGGAATACAGTTTTATAAAACCAAGATCAAGTGGTGTAAAGAAGCTGTAGCCCATTTCAGGGAAATTGAAAAATCAGGCTTAGATTCATAATTGTGAGGAAATATGAAAAAGGTTTTTGTATGTTTTGCGTTAATTGTAGTTGTTTTATTGGCGCCTTATACTGCTAATGCTCAGCCCATAAATCTTTCACTTATTGATGCCGTGGAGATGAGCGTTAAGACTTCGGAAGATGTTCAGATGAAGCAAAACGATATAGAAAAAACAAGACAAAGAATAAAGCAAGCGTGGTCAATAGCATATCCCCAACTGGATGCCGAAATTAATTATAAATGGTATCCCGGAGTTTATGAATTTGAAGTCGACCTCGGCATTCCCGGACAAACTCCGTTTAACGTTTCAACTCAGGAATCATTTGAACTCGCGTTCGGTATACAGTTAAATCAGCTTATCTACTCTTTCGGGAGGGTAAAAAACGGTGTCCAGGCGGCCAAAAGGGGTAAAGAAACAACATTCCTTGCAAAAAGCGTTACATCGAAAGAGGTATTTTACAACGCCGCAATCGCATACCTTTCGGTTCTGTTCGCCAAGAAATCCGTTGAAATAATGAAAGCATCGTATGAAAACACAAAAAAGAACAAGGAACTTTTACTAGATCGTTTTAAATACGGAAGAATTCCCAGAGGTGACAATATACAGGTAAACGCCGATATAGCGGTACGCGTTCCCGGTCTTAAAAAGGCCCAGTCTTCACTTGAACTGGCCATGCAGGCGCTCAAAATGTTTACAGGAATTGACCAGGATCGTGAAGTCATTCTTACTGATTCTCTTATCTCTAAATTCCCCGACTATGATTATGAAACCTACCATAAAAAGATGATTAATGAGATGCCGACATTGAAGCTTCTTAGAACCAATGTAAAGCTTTACAAAAACATTGAAGAGCTTATGTGGGCAGAGTATCTGCCGACAATTAACGCCTTTGTCAGCTACAACTATTCGGGGTTCTCGGATAAAGCTTACATAGGAGATAAATTCCAGCATCTTGCGACGCTGGGTTTGACCTTAAACATCCCAATCTGGAACGGAGGTAAAACTCACAGTATTCATAAACAGGCTCAAATGGACAGAAAGAATGCAGAACTGGAACTGCAAAAGGCCGTTAGAGGTTTTAGTTTGCAGTTAAGAAACGCCATTACACAATACAATTCGCTTAGAGAAACTTATGTTGCGGATCTGAATGCGCAGGAACTGAGCTATCAATCCTTTTTAGCGTCGAGGGAAAGATTCAAATCAGGTGAGCAAAAACTTACCGATTTGAACTCAACTGAAATATGGGCCACTCAAAGCAAAATAGGTGCAGCACAGACACTTTATGAAATAAATAAAACCGCAGCAAAAATAGAAAAACTAACCGCAGGAGTCGGAGACGAATCATGGAAGAAAAGACTGGAAAAATAAGTTCTATCGGAATTGTTATAAGAGTAAGTGTTTACCTGATACTCGGAATTATCCTTTACTCTTTTATTGTAAAACAAAAAAACAGCATTATCAGTGAAAGAACAGGCGAAATTACGGGTATTTATGCGGAATGGAAATCAAAAGGTTACCCGGTAAACGCATTAAAAGTCGATAAAACCGATTTTAATATAACCGATATTACGACAGCCGAAGTAAAAAACCCTACCGTTTTACAGGCCAAGACAACAGAGTTTCTTCAAAAAAAGCTAAAAACCGGTTTAAGGGTCTACGCCTTTGCTAGCGGAAAAGAAATACCCGGGACTGTCAGTTTTGTCAGCCCTCAACTGGAAGTAACAAGCGGCCTTTATACAATAAGGTTTAAACTTAAAGATCCCCTGCCCGGCAATGTAGACAGAGTAAAAGTAAGGATTATTACGCAAACCTTTTACAATATGCTAACTGTTCCCGTTGAAAGCATCGCCACAGAAAACAGGCACGACTATATCTGGAAAATAGAAAACGGCAAGGCGGTTAAAACAAAAATTAAAAAAGGAATAACCGACGGTTTTTCTTATACCATCGAAAGCGGACTCAAAAAAGGCGACCTTGTAATAACCGACGGATTCAAAAAAATTAAAGAAAACGACAAAGTCAGAATTTTTGAATGCAAAAACTGCACATAGAAATTGAGAGCTTAAGTATCTTTTGAGGTAATTATGATTAGTTCATTTGTTAAAAGGCCTGCAATGGCCGTTGTTTTTGTCATGTTTTTCATCATCCTGGGATTTGTATCCTACTTCAATTTAAATATTGAATTAACCCCAAGAATAGATTTTCCGCTTGTTACAATTTCAACCGTTTATCCGGGAGCCACGCCGTACGAAGTTGAAACGGAGATCGTCAAGAAACTCGAAGATGAGATTTCCGAACTTTCCGAAATTAAGAAAATCACTTCCA
>CAYYBZ010000114.1:0-6758 GCA_964470285.1 uncultured Oligoflexia bacterium | reverse complement strand
GATCCGTTGGAACCTGAACAGCCTCCTGCGGAAAGCGGAGGAGGAGGAGGCGGAGGCAAAGGCGGACCGTTAGCCGGAGGCACTGATACGGATGATGAGACTGATGCACAATGACAATGTAATTAAAACACCAATTCCTTTTCACGAATATCCTTTGGAGTTGCCGTCGGTGTAGAAGTTGCTGTTGAAGTAGGTGTAGGCGCGGCTGTAGGTTCTTCAGGAAATTCAAGCGGATCCAGGGGATCGATAGGAACATCAACAGTTTCAAGTATTCTGGGTGTTTTTGTCGGTGTAGCCTGAACGATTTCATGCTCACTTCCCCTTAAAAGTGATGTTAAATAAGGTTTCTGATATGGATGAGCGGTGTTTGATCCTATTAGATTATTATTAACCAGACGTACATCTTTAAATCTCGGGGCAACAAAAACGGCCTGCATCAGATAAGATCTTCCGCTTCTATCGAATGCTCTTGAGTTAACTAAAAATATTCTTGCATCCGTTTGGTCGGGGTCCGGTTCGGCTTCACAACTTGTATTAACTGCATCTAAAATCTTGCCCTCTTTGCAGTGATCGGATTTTCTCACTACCGTCACATTCAACCCGTCTTCTACAATAAATGCACAGTCTATGCTTCCGGTATCTGATCCCGCGTCTACGGCAACTTTATTACCGTTTTTATCACAGGTTACGTTTCCGCTAAAGGGAGCAAGATCCGTTTTTGAACCGTCTGCGGAACTGTCGTTTGGAGGTTGTCTTACGAAAATCGAGAGAGCTCTGTTAATACCCTCTTCAGCCTTATATTCAAGCGTTTTTTTGCCTCTGAAATCGGCGGATAACTTTTGTGTCAATCTTGTATTATAGAGGCTTCCGACAATTAAACCGAAAGTAACAAGAACGATGATAACTACGATAACAAGGATTTGGCCGTCGGATGAGTTTTTTCTAAAACGGTTCATGAATAATCCCCTCCACTGTTGTTAAACTATTTTTAATTATACCAAATAAATTAAAATAAATTCAATTTTAATTGGCTTAAATAAGCAAGCTTAATAGGCGATTACCCCTTCTTAAAAAAGCCCTTTGAAGTTTTTGGTTTGGTACTTTTATCCTTTCTCGATGTAAGAAGTCTTAACTCCGAAGAAGCCTCAAGACATTTTGGGTTTGCATCAAGCGCTTTTTGATAGAAGTTTTTAGCTTTTTCCGTGTTTTTTTCAAATTTATAAATGTGTCCTAAAAAAAGGTATGAGCGGTCAAGATTAGGATTCTTTGAAATTCCCTTTTCAATTTCTTTTTTTGCATTGGCGATTAAAACACTGTCTCTTACTTTTGCACCTTTTCTAAATAACGCCATTCCCAAGTGAACAAAGTATTCCGCTTCATCAGGATAAAGCGCTATAGCCCTCTTGAAATGTTCGCAGGCTCCCTCAAAATCCGCTTTCTTTAAAAGAATCTGACCCTTTTGAAATTCTATTTCCGATTCAAGTATCTGCGAAGGAGCCTGACCTGTACCCTGCGCTTCGAGAGATATTTTGCTCAGGTAATCAGTTCTTTTCTGGCTGTCTGCCAAGGTGTTGTAGGCATCCGTAATCATAGAAAAGAGTTTTTCTCCGTCTTTTTTCATTTCAAAAGAAAAATCCTTAGGTAATTTGTCGGGATGGAAATCTTTGGCTATTTTGAAATATTCCGTTTTTATATCGTTCATCGAGGCATTTTGGTCTGCACCGAAATACTCAAAAAAATTCTTACCTTTTATCTGCTCAAGTTTTGATTGAATTCCTTCGTAAAGCTTTTTTGATTTAACTGATATACCAGATTGGAGCGGACCTTTTCTTTCGGCTTGATTATCTGTAGAATCCTGATTTAAAGAAACACTTTTTAAAGTAACTATGCCAAGCATTGTTAAAGCATATATGAAACCCAAAACGAACTTTTCATCGGACTTTGAGTCTTTCATTATGGCATCTACGTTTTTTATACCGTTTATCTGTCTGAATATGGAGAGCTCTTTGCCCGAAATTCTTAAATCATTTATGTCTACGGAGCCGCTTCCCGTTTTAACAGGCATGGAGTTAACGGGAACCGATTTAAGAAGAAACTCAATATTTTCATTATTGCTCGATGCCCTGTAAATAATCTCGGGAAGCGATTCATCAACTGAAACCTTGCCTGCTTCAGCAAACTTTCCCTCAACGATTTTGTAATCGCCGTAATCCCAGAAAAGACATCTCTTTATTCTGTCAATTATTTGATTTTTCAAAAGCTCATCCAATTCAAAATTGGTAAGAACCTTTCTTGTTATCAATACCTGACCTATTTTAAGGCCGTCTGAATCCCTGACCTCGTTTACTATTTCCTTAAGCTGACTTTCGGTAATTCTTCCCTTACTCACAAGCATCGCCCCCAGGGATTCCTTAAGTATATTGGAACGGGAAGACACAGGTTTACCCGATGCAAAACTTATAACTTTTTTAATGTCATCTTTTGTAAGTCCTAAAGTACCCGTGAATTTGGAGCAATGAATTCCTATTAAAATATTTGCAAGATATCCTTTTTCAAGCTTACCCTGTGACGGAAAATCCATAATTCATTATCTCAATTATAGTGTCGAAATCACAATATTTTATCTTATAGCATTGATTTTGGATTTTACAAGATGTTTTAAATATTGTATTATATTTTTCCCTTTTTGATTTAACTTATCTTTGCTGAAAGAGGTGAAAATATGGGCCAAAATGCAAATCTCAAAAGCATTACAGATGATTCCTTTGAAAGCGACGTATTAAAATCTGCCAAACCCTGCATTGTAGATTTCTGGGCTGAATGGTGCGGTCCATGTAAAATGATCGCCCCGGTTTTCGAAGAGCTCAGTTCCGATTTCGTAGACAAGGTCAATTTCTATAAAATGAACGTGGATGAAAATTCTTCTACTCCCGCAAAATTTGAAATCAGGGGAATTCCCACAATGATAATTTTTAAGGGCGGCAAGGAAGTAGACAGAATTGTAGGCGCAGTATCCAAAGACAATATCTCCGAAAGCCTTAACAAAGCTATTTAAAAAAGATACCGCCTCATCGAAACATTAAGCAGCAGTCCTACGGCTATCATATTCGTTAGCAACGAAGAACCGCCGTAGCTTAACAGCGGTAAAGTCATTCCGACTACAGGCATAATACCCAGTTCCATCGAAATATTGATAAAAATCTGCCAGAAAAAGAGTGCGCATAAACCGTAGGAAAGAAGAGAGCCGAACTTTTCCTTGGCTGCATGAGCTATAGATAAACCCCTTATCAGAAAAATACCGAAAAGAAGCAGAAGAACAATTGAACCGAAAAATCCCCATTCCTCCGAATAGTTGGAAATAATAAAGTCCGTATGCTGCTTGGGCAGGAATTGAAGCTTTGACTGAGTACCTTCCATATACCCTTTTCCGAAAATCATGCCGCTTCCTACGGCTATTTTCGCCTGAATCTGCTGATAACCGGCTCCAAGGGGATCAGCCTCGGGATTAAGAAATCCGCTGACCCTTCTTTTCTGATAATCCTTAATTAAAAATGTCCATCCTAAAGGAAGAATGATCGCAACTGCCACGGCCAGCACAAGAATTGTTTTCCATCTTATGCCGGCGAGCATAACTATTGAAAAAGAGATAAAAGCAACAATTAACGAAGTTCCCAAATCAGGTTCCAGAAGTATAAGGGACGTTGGAACGGCAATCAGAATGAGAGGTTTAAGGAATTCAAAAAAGCCCATGGGTGAAGTCTTTTCGCGGTTATGGAAATATTTTGCCAGAGTAATTATTATGGCAATCTTGGCCAGCTCTGAAGGCTGGAATGAAAAAATTCCAAGATCAATCCATCTTCGCGATCCGGAAATAAACCTGCCTTTGAGCAAAACGAAAAGCAAAAGTAAAACCGTTATTATATAAATTGGATAAGCTATTCTTTCAAGCAGTCTGTAATCAAAAACGCAGCAACCGAATGCCGCAATAAACCCCAGAACAAACCAGTAACACTGTGTAATAAAATACTTATTTGAAGGCAGATTTAAAGTAGCGCTGTATAGGTTGGCAAGTCCTATAACGGATATGACCACTACAAACCAGAAAATCGGCCAGTCAAAATGTTCAACCAGTCTTCTGTCAAATCCCTTGATCATTTTCTTCCTTTTTTTCCTTGCTTGCCTGAAGCCTTAATTCTTTTATTCTGTCTTTTTCCTTTTCAATTCTCTGTTTAAAATATTCGCTTAGTATTTTTTTTGCAATCGGTCCGGCTGCGGAACTACCGTGCCCGCCGTGCTCAACCATAACGCATAGAACCAGTTGAGGTTTTTCTACCGGTGCGTAGGCAACAAACCAGGCATGATCTTGATGTTCTTCAAGGTCTTGTCTGGCCGAATCAAGCCTTACCACCTGAGCTGTTCCTGTTTTACCGGCTACTTTTAAGTGTTTAAGCCTTACAGTCCAATAAGCGGTACCGCCGGGCTCATTGACAACGCTTACCAGGGCATCCTTTACTATTTCAAAAACGTCTTTATCGATATCAAGGCGTCTTATCATCTCGGGTTTATGCTCGCTTATAATCTCTCCGTCATAGGTTTCTACCTTTTTTATTATGCCGGTTTTAAATAGCCTTCCTCCGTTGACAAGAGTAGCCAGCATTCTTACTATTTGAATCGGTGTTGTATTCAAATATCCCTGTCCCACGGCAACGCTTAATGTTTCACCGCCTACCCACGGTTGCTTGAAAATTCTCTGTTTCCACTCAGAATCGGGGACAAGGCCCTTGTGTTCATGATTAATACCTATCCCTGTTCTTTCTCCAAGACCGAACATGCGAGCATATTTGGCTATTGTATCTATACCCAGCCTGTTGCCCAACTCATAGAAATATACATCACAGGAATGCCTTATTGCTTCTCTTAATTTAAGGAGCCCGTGACCGGATCTTTTCCAGCATCTTTTTGTTTCCCTGCCGAGCCTGTAATGTCCCTTACAGTAAACCTGGAAATCCGGTTTGATAATACCTTCGGACAGGGCCGCTACAGCTGTTACTATTTTAAAAACCGATCCGGGAGGGTAATGTCCCCTTAAAGCCCTGTCATAAAGAGGATTTTTGGTATTCAACATAAGTTTTGCCCAGTATTCGCCCGACACTCCGCGTGTAAAAAGAGTCGGCGAAAATGAGGGACGGGAAAGTAAGGCCCGTATTTCTCCCGTGTAGGGGTCAATGGCGACTACGGCACCTGCATCCTTGTCGAAAGCCTCCTCTACTATTTTCTGAAGCCTGAAATCTATTGTGAGATAGACGTTGTCACCCGGTATAGGCTCCTTCTTTCTGAATGAGGGTAAAAGATCCATGGAGACTTCCTCTCCCAGTTCTCTCCCTCTTGCATCCTGAACAATAGGAACCATTCCGTTTTCTCCGCGCAGATTCACCTCTTTTAATTTTTCTATACCAGATAAACCTATATAATCACCCATCAGGTAATTCTGCTCAGGATTGGTTTTTCTTTTCTCTTCAAGCGTCCTACGTCCTATTTCACCCATGTAACCTATCGCGTGTACGAGAAAATCACCGTTTGTATAATCCCTTACAGGCTGGTCAAGTATTCTGACACCGTTAAGCCAGTACCCTCTGGCTGTAGCTCTGGCTAGGTCCTCCCATGAAATATCTTTTTTAACAATAAAAGGATCGTACGGGCGGGTAGCCTTGGCCCTTTTTACCAGAGCTTCTATGGAAGATTCTTCTAAATCCCAGTTTAGAAAAGATTTCATCTTGTATATAATCTGCTCCAAATCCTGCTGGGCATAGCCTCTAACCAGAGAGAGATCAAAAGACGCGCGGTTGTCGGCGATCAAAACTCCGTCTTTATCGTATATCTTTCCTCTTAGGGCTTTAACCACTCTTTTATCTATTCTGTTGTTTTCGGAGAATTCTAAAAGCTGTTTTCCCTTAAGTATTTGAAGATAAAAAAACCTCAGTCCCATTATAAGAAAGAAAACGGCCATAACCCAGATGGTTATCTGAATTCTTCTTTTATAATCATGCAGAATATCTGTCGAGTGAAGTCCCATAAAAATCACTTACTTAATTTTAAGCCGAATCCGGAGCTTGACTCTTTTTCGATTTGAAGGTCATAGCTCTTAAGAGGGATGTAAATTAAAGGTGAAAAAATTCCGTTTACAAGAGATGCCGGGATGAAAACAGTCAACACTATTATAAATGCATTCATTTCAGGCCATATGTAACCCGCAAAAGTAGCCCATAACAAAAAGTAGAGGACCGACATCCCTGAAACATGAACCATAAAGAGAAAAGATCCCCTTAGTAAAAATATATTCCTGAGCATGTTAGAAATGACCGCACAGGCTACAAAAAGAAAAGGATCCAGCCATCCGTTAGAAAGGATGAGCATATCTTTTAAGTAACCCAGGGCAAAAGCGCTGAAAACCGCCGTGTTAAGATTTCTTGTCTGCGCTATATAGAGGCAGATAATCAAGCTTGTATTGACACAGATGTGAGATAAAGAGTCAAGCCCGATAAAGTCAAAGAGATTCCCGAGAATACTCCTCATCAAAGTTGCCTCTAAAAGCAAAAGTACAAAAGCAAGTAAAAAATAATAAACGATGCTTCTCATTGCGATATTTCGATTTCCTGTTTTATTTTAAGATTAATCAGAACTTCTTCCAATCTGGAAAAATCTACAACCGGTTTCACTACGACATTTTGAAAAAGATCTTCTTTCCTTGTATTTATTTC
>CAYYBZ010000113.1:0-6784 GCA_964470285.1 uncultured Oligoflexia bacterium | reverse complement strand
GTTTGTAGGCCGGCTGGTTTCTTACAAAGGTCCCGAATTCCTTATAAGATCCGTTAAGGATATAGATGCAAATGTAATAATGGTAGGAAGCGGACCGCTTGAAAGCCGCCTTAAACAAATTGCATCAGAGCTTAATATTTCTCAAAGAATTTTCTTTAAAGGTTCTGTGCCCGATGAAGAACTTATTGATTATTTTCACTCCTGCGACGTTTTCTGCCTTCCGTCGGTTGCACGGAATGAAGCGTTCGGAATAGTACAGCTTGAAGCCATGGCATGCAAAAAACCCCTTATCAGCACTGAGCTATCAACCGGAACTTCATATGTAAACAGTAACAATGAAACCGGATTTGTTGTAGCTCCCCGTGATTCAAAAGCTCTCAGCGGAGCAATAAAAAAATTAAAAGATGACGAAAACTTAAGGGCAAGATTCGCTGATGCCTCTTATAAAAGATTAATGGATCATTTCACCCTGGAAAATATGTGCACTAAAACTCTTGAAGTATATAATGATGCTTTAAAAAGTTAATATATATCTAAACCACAGATCCATAATTTTTCATGAAAACATCACTAAATTTTATGAAGAATAGAGAAATAGTAATTATTATTTTTCTGATTCTAATCCTGGTATCAATCAGCTTACCCAAAATCTTTCAATTCCCTTTTTTCGATGACGAGGCATTTACTTATACAGTAAGCAGTAATTCAATATCCGGCATAATTGATTATCTTAAAGGCGATATAGCCGCCCCATTGTTTTATGTTATTTGCTCATTTTTGCTCGGGATTAAAAAGGGCTTTCCTATTGACATTGAACCCTTTTTAAGGCTGCCCTTCCTGCTTATCGGATTAATTAACATTTTGCTATTCTATGCTTTTTCAAGATTATGGTTCAACAAGAATCATTCGATACCGGCTGCTCTTTTCTTTTCGATTTCTTACATAACGTTAAACTTTTCTACTGTAGCGAGATTTTATTCGCTGATTCTTTTTCTTAGTATTCTCGGCTACTATTCAGTGGAAAGATTTATAAGAAAACCGGGCTTTAACTGGATGCTACTCTTTTTTGTTACCAATCTCATAAATATTTACATTCATTACTACACTTTTGTTTTCTTTTTAACCCAGTGTGCATATTTTATTTTTATCGCATTCTTTTCAAGGCAGAATACAAACCTGAAAAAATCCAACAAAGTTTATTTCATAATAATTATTTCTACTATTTGCCTTTTAACTATCCCCGCCGTTTACATGATACTTCAACAACCCAAGATTTTTGAACCTGGATCACTAAAAAACTGGGTTGAGTGGAGAATAAGAGCTGCCGGTTCAGCCTTTCTTATGTTTGCCGGAACAAGAAACTACCAGCCTGTAATGCTTTTAAGCCTTTTTCCCTGGATATTCGCATTTATGGGTTTAATTACAATTAAAAAGAAATACAGAGGCAATCTATTCATATTTCTTGCTGCAGGTATTTCAATGTTTGCACTGTCGCTTGTTGCTCCTTCGGCAAAGCTGGGCTCCAGATATTTCATTGGCTTTTTTCCGTTGTATATTCTATGTTTAATTTCGGGATTCTTCCACATAAACGAGAAATTTAAATTAAGAAAATTTTTTCAGATTATAATATTTATTTTTCTGCTTTTCCCTTCGCTTTATAATTTTTACCTTTTCTCCTTCATACAGAAATCCCCTTTCGAGAGATTTGACACAAGGAACTTTGTAAATACTTATTTCGAACAACTTAAGAAAAAACCCGAACTCATAACAAATTATGAAAAACCGTTTAGAGGGGGTCGATACTATCCCGCCAAACGTGTTCTGGTGCATTACTTTTATTTTGGCAGAAAAGACCCGAAAGATTTTCCTTTCCTTAAAGTTTTCTCCAAACGAACAACATTAAGTTTTGTAAAGAATAACCCGTTATCTGTAACAGGCAACCCATTAATGACAATTTTGTACCCGTCAAATAGAAAAATAAAGGATAGACCCGGGTGGGAATATTATGAAAAATCTGTTTATGTAAAGTTCTGGCCAGCTGATACCGAAGTTAGGACTGTGATTAATGAAATAGAAGAAATGGGGTTTGACTTTGATCTAGGGAATATATGATCTTATTTCACCCCCTCCTCAATAAGATCAATTATAAAGTTTGTTTGGTCTTTCCAGTCACGTCTTCTGGCAAATTCAATATAAACATTTTTATCTTTGCCTGATTCAAGAGCTCTCTTTATGCCTTTGACAAATTCATCTGAATCTGAACAAAGAATTGCCGGGCTGTTCATACTTAAAAGCTCATCCCATTTTGAAGCCACTACGGGCAAACCGCAGGCCATGTATTCATACAATTTAAGCGGATTTACACTGTTTACGAGATCTGAATATTTTTTAACGTTGTAAGGTATAATCCCAACATCTGAATTATGTAAATAGTCGGGTACGTCATAAAAACTTACCGATCCAGGCGTATATATATTGGGTAAATCAGCCAATTTTCTTTTAGAAACAGTGAAGACGCCTATTATGATAAAAGATACATTGGGTAAATTATCGGCTGCACAATTAACAAGTTCAAAATCAAATCTTTCGTTAACCTGACCGACAAAAATAACAATGGGCTTTTTAATTCCTTTTAAATATTTGGGAAACTGCTTAGAGGGATTTGCGAAATGATCAAAACTGACAGCGTTGGGAAAGTAAACCGTTTTTTTAGGAGATTTTTTTTCAACGTATTCCTTAAGCCTTTTAGCCGTATACAGCACAATATCTACTTCCCTGGCAAGCTTATCTTCAATATCACCGGCTGAGTACCCCTTGTATCCCTGAAAATTATCACAAATACGGAATATTGATTTCTTATACTTAATGTTATCGAGCCAGAATGAGTGAAAAACATTATCGAAGTATATTAAATCTACATCTGCAAATCCTGCATGCTTTACTTTTTTTATTACATCTGGGAAACTTAACTTATACCAGTTTTCAGCTATCCATTTACTTTTAAAAAACGGCTTGTTATGGGGAGATAACAGTGAAAATGGCGGATATGCCCATATTCTTTTTTCATTAAAATATCTGCCTCCCGATTTGTAAAGCCAGACTTTATCCATCAGCTCTTTACCGAAATTAAAGATAAAATGGAAAGGAGAAAAAGGATGGGATATGAAGCATATTTCCCAGTCTTTAAGTGCAAGATTTCTGGCAATATGATGTGTACCCACCTGAAGAGGGCTATCCCAGTAATTAGTCGAAAGTAAAAGTGCTTTTTTCATTTTATTTGACTATTTTATCGGACATTTTCATGACTTTACCATAAGAACTTGAGTAAAAGTCAAATTCATTAATGTTAACCTTGAATTTTTTGTTTGAGTAATCGTTAATTACTATACAACTCTCATTAATCTTAATAGATCTTAAATGCACCGTTTCTCTATATTGGATTCCCAACTTGATATGGTTTTGTGACAATTCAATTAAATCGGTTTTCACCTCATCTCTTGTATGGAAAACGCCTTCTTTTCCCGCAAACCATCTGTTTTGTTCTTCACCCTGCACTATTAAAGCATGATGTGCGTTAACGCTTCTAAAAGCATTTCTTTTATCTACAAGACTTCTGTATAAATACGTTCCGGGATCAACGACATAATCCTCTGCGTCAATATTAAGCTCAAAAGAAAGCTTATCGTTATGTGAATGGCCCCCTTTACCGCATTGACCGTTTGTCGGTGAATATACTGTCAAATGAATTCTTTCAGAAATAAAAATAAATACTCCAAAATCTGGGTAAGGTCTTACTGTGATTTTTTCATTAAGAGATCGCGCTTTTTGCTTCTTCGGTTTTATTATTGTTTCCTGCCCGTACTTAAATCTTTTCATAAGAAAGGCAACTTTGGACAATTTCAGATCACCTCCATAATTTATCCTGTAACACTTCAAATCTGAATCTTTCGCAAGGGCTTTAATAAGTGATTTTTCAAGAGGGAAGGCCACGGAGAATTCTTTGAATTCCCGAGCATTAAATAAGCCGCTGAATCCGGATAGCAGAAATCTGAAATCGATAAGGTTGTCATCCCAACAATTTTTTTCAAGAGCATGATGATTTGAAAGATTAAGGTATTTATTTTTTAAAACATTTCCGGGTAGAAATTTTCCGATAGGAGAAAGTAAAAACATAAATCCGCTGTCATTGTCACCAATTTGTGGAATTTCATTTGTCGGCTTTGTCAAGTCTCTTATAAAATGACCCGCTTTGCAAAGTCTATCCTGAAACCAATGTGGAAAGAATTTATCTGAATCCATGGTGTATTCTTGATATTTCAAGTCCTTCAAGACCGGCTTATGTTGCCAATTTCTGCTTTGATAACTTTTCAGAATTCTGTCCTTTTTGTATTTTATGCCTAAGATCAGTGCCGAGGAATAAAGCATTAATTCCGTACACAAAGTATGATATGTCGTAGAAGCCTCGAAGTTTGTTCCATCCGGGTAGAACTGTTTGCCAAACTCATTAATCAACTCCTGGATACAGAAAGCAAACCATGTATCCGTTTCATCGTTTCTCTCCAGGTATGCCGATATAAAAAGAAATCCGGCCAGGTTGGAAAGATAGTGATTGGCCGAGAAGAATTCAGACCATTCAAGATTATTTGCTATGTGAATTCCGTGATCGTATAGAGAAGTTGAAAAGATACTTTTAAACTCATCATCCAGAAATACCCCGCCGGTATCCAGCTGCTTGAAGATATCATAAGCCAAAATGAGATTTGCGACTCTTATTGCCACATCCATGGTACAAGTCCAGTTTATTCCCATTCTTGGAGGATTTGTCGCAACAAAGTCCAGAACCTGGTTTTTAAATTCCTTAAGAAGTTTTTCTCTGAATTCATTAAAAGCTACGGAGAAAATTGCCATTCTTGGAAGATGATACAATCTTGCCTGCTGCCAGGGCACAATTATGTCAGCCCCTTTCTTGACACCTTTTCTTTGATGCATATACCATTTCTTAACATCCCATCTGAAGCCGCTCTTAACGTCTTTCTGCCAATCTATGGGTTTATAGTCTCCTGTAACACAGCTCCATATTTGTTTGCTTGATTCCAGATGTGGCTGTAAAAGCAAACCTTCCAACCAACTGCCATCGGCATCAAAGTCAGAGATTTGCAGATTCATTTCATATTTGTTTCCTTCAAGCCCGATAGCCTTACTTTCATATGAATTCTCTACCCGGCCGCTTCCCATAATATCAAATTTATGTTTGCAATACATTTCAGACATGTATTCAGCGGTTTTTCTATCAATTGCAGATGTATCAAGTCTGTCTATGTCCACTAAATTACTATCAGGCAATTTAACTTTTTCCCCGGATCTGGTATCCGAAGATAAATCATTTCCCTCCCTTTTTGATGCCTGTATTTTTCTTTTTACTCTTTGTACAAACCTGTCAACTATCTTTAAAGGTTTAAGTGAGAGTTCTTTTTTAATTTTATGACTAAGAATTTCCAACAATTTTATTAATCCCGCAAATAATTTTATCTACATGTTTTTCCCACGTATAATTCCTTTCCACATTATCTCTGGCATTCTTCCCCAGCTTTTCTCTTAGCTCTGAATCGCTTAAAAGCCTGATTATTGAACTGCTTAATTGAACAACATTACCCTGATCAATAAGCAGTGCGGTTTTCTCATGTTCAAGTATGTCTTCAATCTGTCCTATTCTTGAAGCAATGATACTTTTCCCTGATGCCATATATTCGAATATTTTAGTGGGGCTTTGAAAAAACTCGGAATTATCCTCATTTTTAATACTTGGTGAAAGCAGAATATCGCAGATAGAAAGATATTTAGGCATATCCTCATGACTTACCATACCGGTGAATATAACTCTGCCTATATTATCAGATTCAGAGAGAATGTTTCTGGCCTTTTCAAGTAAAAAGCCGTCACCAATTAACATAAACTTAACATTTTTATACTTTTTGTTTTTATCCTCAAAAATTGCATTAACAGCTTTTACAATTTCCATAATGCCATGCCATCTGCCGAACGTTCCGCAAAAACCCACGACATTCTCATTTTTTATACCGTATCTTTCCTTAATATCGGATGCCCAAATATTAGGATTAAAAGATTTTATATCTACGCTCATGGGCACTACAATTATTTTATTTTCCTCAATCCCGCGTTCTATTAAATCTTCTTTCAACGCCTTGGAAACTGCAACAATAAGGCTTGATCCTTTCAGGTTATACAACTCAATGCTTTTTACAATCTTCAACTGGATTAGGGCCCGGTATATTTTTTTAATAAAACCGAAAAATCCCCCTGTTGGGTAAGGTCTGTTTTTTATTTTCCAGACTTCGGAAGAGTTGTACTCAAGAATAAAAGGAATACTGTATTTTTTTGCGAGCCACGCCCCGCAAAAGGAATTTGCGGAATGTCGCTGATAGATGGCATCATATTTTTTGCAAGAATTTCCTATTTCCGCGATAATCTTAACGTTATAAATCAGCTCCTTTATAGAAACGGGTAAAAAAGCAAAAATCGGCTTAACTATTCGGATCTTCCTTTTAACGCCTGAAAGGTTTTCATTTGAGACTACGTCCAGATCAACTTTATTACCGAGAAATTTTATAACTTCTTTTGTATGAGTAACCGCACCGCCGGACTTAACATCCAGCCAGAAAAAGGTTCTTAAATACAGTATTTTAAGTTTACGTTCCAATTTTTATTCAGCCGCTGAGTTTTTTATACATCTTTTTATGAATATAAAATGAATAGGCCATTACGA
>CAYYBZ010000112.1:0-6788 GCA_964470285.1 uncultured Oligoflexia bacterium | reverse complement strand
GATATGCAGCCGAATCTACTCTTACGCCGGAACCTCCCGGAACATGCCATCCGCTTATAGTTCCGGATGACGGATAAAACCTGACCGGATCTTCAGCATTAATTCGGCATTCAATGGAATGGCCGCAGAATTGTATATCCTTCTGTTCAAACCCTAACGGTTCTCCCGCCGCAACCATAATCTGTTTTTTTACAATATCTATTCCGGTTATCATCTCCGTTACAGGATGCTCAACCTGAACCCTTGTATTCATCTCAAGAAAATAAAAGTTTCTGTCGCTGTCCATCAGGAATTCAACCGTACCTGCATTTGAATAACCTGCCTTAGCCACTGCCTGCGCAGCTTTTGTCCCGATCTTGCTCCTTATCTCATTTGTTATTGCCAGGCATGGACTTTCTTCAATGATTTTCTGATAGCGTCTTTGAATGGAACAGTCTCGTTCTCCAAGGTGAACAGCATGGCCGAATTTATCGGCAATTATCTGAAATTCGATATGTCTGGCTTTTTCAATGTATTTTTCTATGTATACGGTGGGGTTACCGAATGCCGCAAGGGCTTCAGACCTGGCAGCCTGAATAGTGTTTGTAAGTTTATCAACGGATCTGACAATTTTCATCCCTCGACCGCCGCCGCCGGCTGCTGCTTTCACAATTACCGGGAGTCCTATTTTATCTATCTTTTTTTCAATTTCCTTTTCATCATCGGTATCCAGCTCTATTCCGGGAGTTATGGTCAATCCGAAAGACTTCATTATTTCCCGCGCCTGAAGCTTATCTCCCATCTTTTGTATACTCTCTGATGAAGGGCCTATGAAAACGACACCGCATTTTTCACAGACATTGGCAAATTCGGAATTCTCTGCCAAAAAACCGTAACCCGGATGAACCGCCTCTGCATTTGTAATCTCCGCTGCGCTTAAAATCGCGGGAATATTAAGGTAGCTGTCCCTTGAATTGGCTTTGCCTATGCAGACAGATTCGTCTGCGAATTTTACGTGAAGTGATTCTCTGTCTGCCTGGGAATGTACTGCTACCGTACTAATTCCCAGCTCTTTGCACGCTCTGATTATTCTAAGGGCTATCTCGCCCCTGTTGGCTACAAGTATTTTTTTGAACATATTGTGTAAGTTTATTCGATTAGAAATAGTTTCTCGCCAAACTCAACCGGCTGGGCATTCGAAGCATAAATCTGTTTGACTGTCCCCTCAATCTCGGCTTCTATTTCATTCATAAGCTTCATGGCCTCAACAATACACAAAGTATCGCCCTTTTGAACCTTTGAACCAACTTCAACGAAGGGTTTTGCATCGGGAGAGGGCGACCTGTAGAACGTTCCGACGAACGGGGATGTAATAACTTCTCCTGGAACTTCCGGTACAGGCACCACAGCAGCAGTCGGCTGCGTAAAAGGTGTTACCGGTTCGCTTATTGCGACAGCGGGCTCCCTGTAAACCACAGTATCTTTAACTTCTCCATGGCCTCTCTTTATATTGACCTTGATATCGCCGCTTTGAACTTCAACTTCAGAAAAATCTGTTTTCTCAACAAGCCTGAAAAGTTCCTTTAACTCTTTCAAGTTCATATTTTTCTCCTAAAAATTATCGGGGCATATTACATCTGAGATGTATAAATGTAAAGAATGAAAAAACCTACAATTGGCTGACAAAATCCGGGGCACTTCTTCTTAAGATATATCTTCCTTTACCAAGATTCGAATTGTCTTTCAAAAGTAAGGCAACGAAGTAATTATCGGGCAGTACATTGAAAATTATAAAGTAATTATTGGTAGTTAGGGTTATTTCCTGAATATTTCCGGCATTTATGGCACCGGCAGTTCTGACAATCTCGGAAATTGTCCTTGTATACTCTACCGCCAGGGTTTCAATATCTATGGCTGATTTTTCCTTTACATGATGTGCAACGGCAATTCCGTCAAATCCCATTAAAGTAGCGGCTATGGAACCCGGAACGCTGTTTACAATATCTGATAAAATTTTTTCGAAATTCATGCTTTCCTCTTACGTAAACCTATTGTTTTTAAAAGATTATTAAGTTTTGTAACCTTGGTTTCTTCCTTGAGCCGTTTAAGTTGCTGCGGGGCTTTGGAAGGCTGTACTTTCTGCTGTTCAGCGATTGAAGTGCCCGGGGAGGCAATCTTTTCTACCGGCTTTTGCTCGGCTTTAAGTCTGGCAAGAGCATCTGAATATATGCTGTTTGAAGGATTGTTTTTTGAAAGCACTTCATAAATTTCCAAAGCTTCTTTTTTAAGCCCCTGCTTAAGATAAATCTCTGCAAGGGTCATCGTATAAAATTCAAGTGATTTTGGGGCATGAATGTCTTGCGGCTGATCTGAAACGGCAGGCTGTTTTTTTTCTACCGGAGGTACCGGCTGAGATCGATTTTCACCCAACGGTATATCATAAGTGGTCGGTTCAACAGGCGGCTCTGGTTTTTTCATCAAACCTTTAGAGCTTAAAAAATCTATCGCGTCCTCATCCGTAGGAGAAATTGTTACCAGCCTTTGATAAGTGTCCGTTAGAGAATTTTCATCTCCGAGTTTCTTATACTCATATGACATCAGCTTATAAGCCATTATATTGTCGGGAGCAAACTTTATCGTGCTCTTAAACTCTTCAACCGCCTTAAGATTTTCATTTTTATCTGCATAACATTTGCCTAAAGTAAGATGTGCTGATGCGTAGTTAGGATGGGCTTTCAGGCCTTCTTCAAGTATACCGATGGCCTCATCGAGTTTGCCCATTTTTCTGTAGGTTTCACCCAATGGTACAAATACCCTTGATTTAGGATCCTGAGAATAGCTTTTCAAGTATCTCTCAAGATCTTTTTCCAACTGCGGATTAACGGGATTATCGGTCATTTTAAATATTCCGTATAAGACTTATTCAAAGGTTGCGGTACAGCTGCTGCTGCCTATATTTGCCGAAAGCTCACCTGACCCTGAAGGACATACCCTGAGCTGATAAAAACCGTTATCATTGGTTTTTATCATTGTCGGTAGAGTAAGTTCTTCTATCGGAGTATCCGATAGCAGCCAGGCACTTCCGTTTGTTGCATGGAAAACCTGGACATTACTTCCTCCGAGATAAACCTGTATCTGACCGACGGGGTGAAGGGCTTCCGCTCCGCGTTGAGGAGCAGGTGTATTGGGATCGGTTGTTATAACTTCATCGTGAGTAAGCCTGGATGTAACTACGCTTACAACTGAACATTCGGTAGATAAAGAAACCGGAGTACATGTACCGTATCCGTTGAAATTCACAGCTGCACCTTCCGGAGCATTGTATCCGGTATACTGTGCCTTACCGCAGCCGCAAATCAAAAATGGTAAAGCCAGTACCAAAAATATTATTAAAGTTTTTAACATAGTGTTTTTCATTCGTTTCCCCTCCGAAAAAAATTACATTAACCGCTTAAATCAGACGTTATTGCCTTTCTCTCGTCGCCGACAATTCTTGGAGTAATGAAGATTAAGAGTTCATCTCTGATTACAGCTCTGCCCCAGTTTCTGAACAGGTAACCCAGAAGAGGAATTCTCGATAAAAACGGGAATCCCTGAAAGTTTTTCTCCTTATTTATCCTGTATATTCCTCCTAAAACCGTTGTATTTCCGCTCTTTACCAAAACTTCAGTAGAAATCTGCCTCTGGCTGATAGCGGGGTTTTCACCTACTGCATTAGCAAAGTCGGGTTCGTTTCTCGTTGCGTTTATTTTCATAAAAACAGACCCGTCCGCCGTTATATGCGGTGTAACAGAAAGAGAAATAACGGCACTTTCAAATCTAACGTTTGATCCCGAATTACTTGTCTGTGTTATATAAGGTATTTTTACACCTGACATGATAGATGCGGAAGCATTATCCAAAACGGTAACCTTTGGACTCGCTATCAGTTTTCCGTCACCCTCCTGCTCCATTAAATCAATTTGAAGATCAAGATCGATAACGCCGTTAATGCTTCCCAGCTGTATACCGGCAGAAGCATTAGAACCTGCAACCGAGGGATAGTTCATGGCAATATTGGTAACATTAACCGTGTTCGGGAAATAAAGACCTGTAGGATTTCCGTGCTGCGGATTGAAAAAGAGGTTTCCTCCCCATTTAATTCCCCAACCTTTTCTGGAAGAAGTGTTGGCTTCAACAATTCTTGCCTCGATGGATACCTGAGGGGTCTGTGTATCAAGTTTTTCAATCAAGCTCTTTGCGGCTTCCAGAAATTCTTTAACATCCCTTATAATCAACGTATTTGTTCTTCCGTCAATATCAACGGTTCCTCTTGAACTCAGAATAGGTTTAACCCTGGCTGCCAGCTCACCTGCCGTAGCGTAACTGATGGGCTTGAAAAGAACATCTAACGGCTTAGCTTCAATTGCTGCCCTTCTGGTTGCTACCGCCGTTTCTCTTTCCTTTTTAAGCTTCTCGGCAGGAGCTATACGGACTATATTCCCGTATCTTTCATACCAAAGACCCTTTGTCTGAAGGATTATGGCAAATGCCTGATCCCATGGGACGTTCTCCAGTCTGACGGTAATTCTTCCTCCAACATCATCTCCGATTATCATGTTAAACTTCGATACTTCGGCCAGTAGCCTGAATATACTTCTTACTTCAGCGTTTTTGAAATCAAGTGAAATCCTTCTACCAACAAATCTCTGCTGACCTCCGTAACTTTCAGCCAATACGGCACCCATAGCCGTCAAGGGTTCATCCTGAGCAAGCCTGTCACTTAAAAATTCTTCCTTTACAGGAGCCCACTTCATCTTATCTTCTTCGTCGATATCTTCAGGTAAGTTGTCGGGAGCTTTCACCACCGGTTGTTCAGGTATTTCTTCTTCAGCTACAGGAGTCTCTTTCTCCATCATCGGCGCCTGAGCCTGAGCCATATCGTCGGGAATATCGAAATCAATATAAAGCGTGTTCCCATCCTGATATGCGTTGTAGGCTACTGATTCTTTCAGATTAACAGTAAAAGTAGAGGTGTTAGTAGACTCGTTGTACTTCGGCGTAATTTTACTGACCGCACTCTTAAATTCGCTCGTATCTATAAACCTTCTAAGCGAAGTTTTTGGAATGAAAGTGTTGTCGAGTTCCAGAACTATGGTTCCGGGACTGGATTCTCTTGTAGTATAATTTACCGGATTATCTGTGGCTATTGCTATCCTTGATTTTCTTTCATCCGGAAACTGTTTGAAATCAAAGGCTTTAACCGTTGCTTTTTTACCTATAGGCTCAATAATCGGTTCATCTGCGATTACAGGTTCCTCATCCATAATCGGTTCTTCAGCAATTATGGGCTCTTCGTCAATTACAGGTTCCTCTATCGGACCGCCAAGATCGAAATCTTCCGGAGGTACATCTGCAACAGGCTCTTCAGCAAATTCCTCAACAGGTACATCTTCAATCGGCAGTTCATCTACGGGGACATCTTCAATTGGCAGTTCATCAACTACAGGAGCCTGGGCAGTTTCTTCTGCAGCCCCTGAAACATCCGAAAAGATGTTCAGCACAAGCCTTTTGTCTTCTTTACTTACCGTATATGAGGGCTTTTTCTTTTTCGGGTAATCCAAAACAAGCCTTGTTTTATCCTTGTACTCACCTACTCTTAATCGTTCAACCTGTTCGCTGCCGATATTTACTTTTTTCTTACTGCTTGAAGCGTTCTTGATACCTTTTAAATCGATTACGAGTCTGGTAGGATTTTCAACTATAAAATCATCCCATTCACCTATATCACCGTCTGCAGTAACATAAACTGTCGTTCCCATATCGGACGTTTCGAATTGAATATCATCTATTTTGGTAGCTGTTTTGAGTTGTGAATCTATCGGAATCGCGAATGTTTGATCTATCGGTATTTCCTCAACGGGTTCATCCATTGAGGTTTCAAACGGCTCTTCAGGAATTTCTTCAATTCCGGGTTCAGATTCATCCAAAACAGGTTCGGATAATTCGGGGATTTCTGCTTCAACCGGTTCATCCAGAGAAACTTCGGGAATTGCTGCAACTTCTTCTCCTTCAGGCAGGGGTTCCGGAGTAATTCCTTCATCCGACGGTGCCTTTGCCGCGGCGTCCTTGGGTATGTTTATGTCCATAACATTACCTGAAGTATTTACATTGTAGTCAACGACTTTATCAAATCCGATTACAACCCTGGAAAGTGAACTTGTAACATCATCAAACTGGCTCGTTGTAATTTCGTTTATTACGCCGTTATCAACTGAGATCGGCCCCTTGACATCTCCGAGTCTTGTGTCAGTAAGATCAATTATGACTCTTAAAGGGTCGGTCAGTTTGAAAACATTGGGAGCAAGTTCTCCTTCAGCAACAATGGATATTTTAGTGCTCTCGCCTGCATTTTCAACCTTAAGCTCCTTAAGTTCATTGATCTTAATCCCCTTTTTGGCCTTATAGGCCCCTTTTTTCTTTGATGCGCAACCAAAGACGAAAACAAGGATCAAAAGCACAATCCCTATCACTGAAATTAAAGCGTGCCTTTTAGAATATGCGGATTTCATCAAAATCCCCTCCGTTTATTCGAGTTCTTTCATTAATTTAGTGTAATCTTTATCTTTCTGCAGAATAAGCGTTGTTTCTTTAACGACCAGCTTACCAAGCGGATCCCTGTACTCTTCTGCAACGACAACTTCATCTTTCGTAATTCTGGATACCCGCCCTGAGTTTCTACCTATTCTCATATCTCTTTTTATTATATAGTCCTGCCCGTCCGGTGCCCTTACAAGTCCCCTTGGATTGGATATGCCCCACACAATAGC
>CAYYBZ010000111.1:3813-6827 GCA_964470285.1 uncultured Oligoflexia bacterium | reverse complement strand
AGGGATATGCAGGACATTGAATTCACAATTCAGCAGGGAAAGCTCTGGATGCTCCAGACAAGAAACGGTAAAAGAGTTGCCAAGGCCGCCCTTAAAATTGCCGTAGACATGGTAAATGAAAAACTAATATCCAAAGAAGAGGCCCTTTTGAGGTTGGATGCGAAAAACTTGGATCAGCTTCTTCATCCCATGTTCGATCCGAAGGCTCAAAGAAATGTTTTGGCCAAAGGTTTACCTGCCTCTCCGGGAGCAGCCGTAGGTAAAATAGTCTTTAATGCAGACGATGCGCTGGAGATGAAAAATTCAGGCCAAAAGGTTGTGCTTGTAAGAATCGAAACCTCTCCTGAAGATGTTCACGGCATGGATGCAGCCGAAGGAATACTTACCTCCAGGGGAGGAATGACTTCTCATGCAGCAGTTGTGGCAAGAGGTATGGGAAAATGCTGTATAGCCGGCTGCGGCGATCTAAATATAGATTATAAAAAGGGAGAACTTAAAGTAGCAGGGAAAACCTTCAAAAGACTGGACACAATAAGCATAGACGGGACAAAGGGCGAGGTTTTGGAAGGTGCAGTTAAAACAATGAACCCTGATGTTTCGGGAGGAGAATTCGGCATATTTATGGAATGGGCCGATGAAATAAGAAGACTTAAGGTAAGAACAAATGCCGATACACCCAAAGATTCTAAAGTGGCAAGAGATTTCGGAGCTGAAGGCATAGGCCTTTGCAGAACCGAACACATGTTTTTTGATGCGGAAAGAATAGGGGCGGTCAGGGAAATGATTGTTGCAGATAAAAAGGAGGACAGAGTAAACGCGCTCAATAAGCTTCTTCCGATGCAGAAAGAAGACTTTAAAGGCATTTTTGAAGCAATGAGCGGTCTTCCGGTGACAATTAGATATTTGGATCCACCTTTGCATGAGTTTTTACCGCATTCGGATAATGATATAGAAGAGCTTGCGGGTAAGTTAAAGTGTGATTTTAACTTGCTTAAAAAAAGAGTTGAATATCTAAAGGAATTTAATCCTATGCTTGGGCACAGAGGGTGTCGTTTAGGAATTACATATCCTGAGATTTATGAGATGCAGACAAGGGCAATAATGGAAGCAGCGTGTGAGGTTCACAAAGAAGCCGGTAAAACAGTTTTTCCTGAAATTATGGTGCCGCTAGTCGGAGATTACAGGGAACTTAAAAAGCTCAAAGAGGTCATTGTAGACATCTGTGAAAAAACAAAGAAACAATATTCTTCAGATATAACCTATATGGTAGGAACCATGATTGAATTGCCAAGAGCCGCATTAACGGCCGATGAAATAGCTTCAGAGGCGGAATTTTTCTCATTCGGTACAAATGACATGACTCAGACCACATGGGGCCTTTCCAGAGATGATTCCGGTAAATTTCTTCCTGAATACAGGGATAAAGGTATAATGCCCGATGATCCTTTTGCCTCACTCGATATATCGGGTGTAGGTGAAATGGTCAGAATAGGTACTGAAAAGGGAAGAAAAACCAGACCCAAATTAAAGGTTGGTATATGCGGAGAACACGGGGGAGACCCGAAATCCATAAGATTCTTCCATAAACTTAATTTTGATTACGTGTCCTGCTCCCCTTACAGGGTACCGATTGCCAGATTAACGGCAGCTCAGGCCGTAATAGAGGAAAAGAACAAACAGAAAGCCTAAATATGAAAAATAAAATTATATTTTTAATAAGCGTACTCATTTTTACAATATCCGTAGGATGCAAAACAGAAACAATCCTAAGCGAGCAGTGGGATCCGGCTGTTTTTAACGGACCTATCGGTATTGCATTGATCCCCGGTTCGGATATTGCTTTAGTTACAAATTCAAACTACAAGCTCGATTATCAAACAGGAGCTTTATCGGTTGTTAATCTTTCCTCACAATCTATTGATACGGATTCAACCGTTAAACTTGACAATTTTTCAGGTCAGATTTTCGTAGACGACACAAGAAACAGGGTTTTAATACCAAACAGGCTTTTTAATACTCTAATCGTTTTTGATTATTCTATACCGGGAGATGACGGAAGGCTTATCGATTTTACGCAGCCTGAACTTCCAAACGCCCTTGCGGACCTTAAAAATCAGATTGAACTTGAAGAAGATCCTTTCGGAATAATTCTTTCATCCGCTGCGGGACTGACTCCCAAAATATTTGTAACCAACGTTCAAAGCGGTGATATCTCAAGTTTGAACGCGGACGATTTAACGGTTAATGAAACCTTAAATGAAGATGAAGATTCGGTGGGAATACCTCTTTTAACGCTTCCCAACTTCGGTCAAAACGTTAAAACCAATGACGGTGTCGGAGCCAACAGAATGGCGCCCTCGGTAGACGGGAGGCTTATTTATGTCACATCCAGCCGTTCAAGCTTTATTTTTATAATTGACTCGATGGACGACAGGGTAGAAGGGGTTCTTGATCTTTCCGTATACTCACCTGTTTCCTCAGGAATGAGGGGAATAGCCGTAACGTCCGATTCAAGACTGTTTGCATCTCATCGGGCACTGGGCGGGGTTATAGTTTTAGATGTCTCAAACATATCGGATAACGGAATAAACAATGAAACTCTTGACATAGATTACATAGATTTTATTCCCACGGGTTCAGGACCCGAGGGCCTGGCCGTAGACAACTTGCAGACAAAGCTTTATGTCTGCAATGAGGAACAGAGTTCAGTTTCCGTAATAGATCTAGCCAGCCTTTCTCTAATCGAAGAAATTCCGACAGAAAAAGGTCCGACAGAAATTGTTGTTCATCCCGTCAGCGGTCTTGCATATGTCACAAACTTTTTCTCAAATTCCATATCAATTATAGATACAGCAACCGACACTGTATCAGGAGTTATAAAGTGAAAAATATACTAAAGATTTTTATTTTGGTTTTTATTGTTTCCTGCGGGGGCGGTGAAAGAAAACCCTCAAGGTTTTTAAAACCGAAATGGGCGGCCGCAAGCCCTACGGCAATTTCAGTTAAGAGCAAAC
>CAYYBZ010000111.1:0-3803 GCA_964470285.1 uncultured Oligoflexia bacterium | reverse complement strand
ATTATTTAGGCGGATATCTGATTCCTGTTGATTCGGAAAGAAACCGCTCCATTGACAGTGATCTTTTTAACGACGATTTAACTCCGATAGCAGTTGCAGGTAAACTCGGTAAAGTTGTCGTTAAGGAATCTTCTTTTGATGAATTCTCATTTGACATATACGTCGCTTCTGCCCAGGAAAACGCAATTTATCTCATTAATACGTCTAATGAAGGAGATGCGTCTGAACTTTTTCTGGGTCACGGTTTTGCAAATATAGGTGACAGTGAAGTTTGCACCAACTCAAAGCCGTTTTTTGAAAACAGGGGAAACTCATCAAATCCTACAATGGGAGATATTCAAGTATCGGTCGGATCTACAAAAACCGAGAACTGGCTTGTCACTTACAGAAACGGAGACAGAGCATATGAGGTTGAAGGTTCTTTATCAGGTGTTCAATCAGGGATGGCTCTGCAAAACGAAAGATACACATCCGATAACGGGGAAGTATCTTTCGTAATTTATTCCGGATCAAAAGAGACAACAAACAAGGATAATTTTACATTCGGTACTACATGCACAAAGCCTCTTGTTCTTTCAGGTGAACCTTCGGACTTTATCTTTTCTGACTCTAAACTTGTCGTTGCCGTCTATGACGGAGCAAAGCTCTCACTATACAACGAAAGCGACCATTCATTTGATCAGGATATAAACCTTGACGACGGTTCAGGAACAGCTTTTGTCCCGATTGCACTGGCATCTGTCGGCTCTAACGTTTTTGTTGCCAATGAAACGGGCAACACCATTGCAAACATCGATATGAACACATTTGCGGTTTCATACATCGATATAGGTGAAAACCTTTCTTATATTTCAGCCAGAGATGATATGAGCGATAATTTATTTCTCATACCTGCAGGAACCGAGATGCTAAGAGTGTTCTCCATTAATGACGGGGCTATTTCCGATTCTATTGAACTTTCAGACATTCCAAGAAGTTTTATAGGAATTTCAGACGGGGAAAACTCTGAAAAAAGAGCAATAGTCACTAACATCTCAAATGAAATCGACGTAATCGACTTAACAAACAAAACGAGAATTGACCAGAGAGACAGGAAAAACGAAGAATCATATTCCTCAAATATCAAGTTTACGGATATTGAACCCAAATCCGATCCGAAACTTACCGATGTGGAAACCATCGACGGAGTAACAAAAAATGAAAGATGGCTTTTAACTTATAACGGAGTCGTGGCTGATTCTTACAGGGAAGACGGAGAAATTTCAGGAACCGATTTTACAAGCTCATCGGCAGTTTTTCTTGATAAGGGAATAGTTTCAGGTGACATACTCGTTATTAATCCGTTTGACAGCTCAAAAGAAGAAGTTAAAATTCTTGAAATTCTCGATAACAACAATCTCGTTTTGGAAAATGTTCCTATGAATTCCGGAAGTTCCGTTAGGTATCACATAAGAGCTGATAATCAATATATTGTTTTTGGAAGCGTTAGCGGTCTTCAACAGGCCAGGGTAGAGGAGGGTAAGTCATATACAACGGATACGGGTTCGATTTCCCTAAGCGTTATTCCTTCTTTAAACAATCCGACCAGCGAAGGCGATTACTTTACATTTTTAACCGATGACGGTGTAGACGGAATAACTTTAAGCGGTAAACGCCTTCCTTTGCATATGGCACAAGTTGAGAGAGAAAGCTCGGGGGCCGAGTTCGTTTTTATTGCCAATGAAGGCTCAGATGATGTTTCAGTAATTGAAGTTGCTAAAGAAAAGGAAAAAACAACAATCGACTAGGTTTTTCAAAGTTTACATAACCTGGTGAGTGACATTACATATATTGCATATGTTTATATTGCATTTTTCACTTTACTTCCAACTATAATAATGTTACCTGTTTTCTTAATATGAAGATAAAAAGCATTGAAATCTGTGGCTTTAAGTCCTTTCCTGAAAAGACTTTGTTTAACTTCGATTCTCCTATTACGGCAATTGTAGGTCCTAACGGATGCGGAAAAAGTAACGTTGTTGACGCAGTGAAATGGGTAATCGGTGAAACTTCCATGAAAGAGTTAAGGGGCTCTTTAATGGAAGACTGTATTTTTGTCGGAAGTGAATTAAGACAACCCTTAAATATGGCTGAAGTCACACTTACACTTTCTGATTGTGAGGGAAAGGGACCGGAATTCATCGGCAATGCATCTGAAATCAGCGTCAAAAGAAGATTTTTCAGGGATTCCGAAAGCGAATACATGATCAACAACACACAGTGCAGACTCAAGGACATCACGGATATTTTCATAGACTCGGGGGTAGGACTTGAAACTTATTCTATTATTGAACAGGGTAGTGTTGAAAGAATCGTTTCAAGCAAGCCCGAAGAAAAGCGCCTGATAATTGAGGAGGCAGCAGGAATAACCAAATATAAAAGCCGGAAAAACTCTGCTTTAAGAAAAATGGACTCAACAAGACAGAATCTGCTCAGGGTAAACGACATCATTTCGGAGATAAAACGCCAGATAGGCTCAATAACAAGGCAGGCAAAAAAGGCCGAGCGTTATAAGGTTTTAAAAGAAGAGCTTGACACAATGCAGCTTTCGCTGAGCATAAAATCGTTTAAGGACGTTTTTGACGATATAGAAAACACACATAAAAGCGAAACACCGCTTAAAGATAATTTAGAGGCAAGAAGCTCTGAAATATTAAAAATGGAATCCGAAGCAGAGGCATTAAAACTTGCGGTAATCGACCATGAAAGCGAACTTTCAAGGGACAACGAAGTAATATTCGAAAAAAGCTCTCAGGTTAATAAAATCGAAAACTCAATTGAGCTTTCAAAAAACGAAAAGCAGTCCTTAAGCACTTTAAGAATTTCAAGAGGAAGCGAAATTGAGAATCTAACCCATAGAATCTCAAACGTTGAAAATGAAATCGAAAACAAGGAAAATGAAATAATAGAGGTTCGCAAGATTTCGGATGAAACCAGGGGAAAAATAGAAAACTTAAATAATGAAATTAATCAGCTTAAAGTTAACCTTGAAAACTCAAGGCTAAACGAAGAAAATCTCAAAAATGAAATATTTTCAATAGCAAATCAGATTGCCCAAGCAAACAACAACATCTCAAATATCGAGAGAACCTCAAGAGAAATTAACTTAAGGCTTGAAAGACTAAACAGAGAAAAAACAGAAATCGACGAACTTAAAGATAAAATCGACAATGAATCAAGAGATTTTGTTCAGTCACAGGACGATGTGAAAAACAGAAAAGCCGATCTGGAAGAACAACTTAAGCTAAAGCAGGAAGAAATAAGAAAAATATCGCTGCTAAAGGATCAAAGCGAAAAGCTACTCAATGAAAATAATCTTAAACTTGAAGAGGCCAAGGCAAGGCTCTCCGCACTTGAAGAGTACGAATCCCAGATGAAAGATCTTGAAACTCCCATGAAAGAGCTTTTAAAAGATGAGAATAAGGAGCTTTTTACCGACAACATAAATCTTATAGCCGATGTTTTCAAGGTAAAGGAGGGCTACGAAATAGCCGTGCAGGCTGCGCTTGGCAAACGACTTCGCGGAGTCATAGTAGAATCCGGAAAAACAAAATTCGATGTGCTCAAACATATAAAGAGTCACAATCTTCTAAGAAACACCGTTATAGACAAGGCTCCCCGAAAACTTAACGATCACAGTATACCTTCAGTTGATATAGCCGGCTATCAGGGGCTTTTAAACGATTTCGTAGAACCTTTAAACGGTTATGAATCAAGCGCTCAGGCACTTTTTTGCGAATTTCTTGTCTTTTCAAATCTGGAAT
>CAYYBZ010000110.1:0-6858 GCA_964470285.1 uncultured Oligoflexia bacterium | reverse complement strand
ATCCTTGGGGTACATCATGGGATCCTTTTGAAGGTCTTAAGGACATTCAAAAGGAAGTCAACAGGCTTTTTGATAAATCCTCTTCAAGCGGTTCTCTTTATAAAAGAGACTGGTCGCCTGTAGTTGATATTCATGAAGACAAGGAGGCCTATTATATCTCTGCGGATCTTCCTGGATTAAGTCAAAAAGACATCAACGTTAAGGTTGAAGACGACATTCTTACAATAACAGGGGAGAGAAAGTTTGAGCAGGAGGATAAAAAGGAAGATTTCTATAGAATTGAAAAGTATTACGGAACGTTTTCAAGATCGTTTCAGCTTCCAAAAACGGCTAGCTCAGAGAACATCAAGGCAAACTATAAAGACGGTGTTCTAAAGCTCAACATTCCTAAAAGAGAGGAAGCAAAGCCCAAGCAGATAAACGTCAGTATCACTGAAAAATAATCTTTGACCAGATATAAACTTTTAAAAGGCCGGAATTGTTTTAAAATTCCGGCCTTAGTGTTTAAAAAGTACTTTATTGTTTCCAATATATTAGGTAATCTCAGGCTTAAAATTTTAAAGGTTAGGAAAATTGCTATGCTCAAAAGATGTATGCTTACAGGGATTTTTGTTTTGATTCTGATTGTCGGATGTAAAGCCAAAGAAGATGGACCGATTTTTTTAGAAGCTGATGAAACCGCTCAAAAGACATTTAAGTTTAAAGGCTGCATAGAGCCCGATACTTTCATAAAGCTTTCAAAGAAAATTGCTCCTGCAGTGGTTAATATTAACACGTCAAAAACCGTTACGGTTGACCCGGGAAATCCCTTTAATTTTTTCGGAGGTGATCTTTTTAACGATTTCTTCAACCATCCCAGGGGCAAAGAGAGAAAACAGACATCCCTGGGTTCGGGGTTTATAATAAGTCCCGACGGATATATAGTTACAAACAATCATGTGATTGCAAAGGCTGATGAAGTTGAAGTTTTTTTACAGGACATTAACAAAAGTTATAAGGCCAAGGTTATAGGCGCCGATAAAAAAACAGATGTTGCCCTTATTAAAATTGAATCAGATATAGACTTGAATACTGTAGTGATGGGAGATTCGGACGACCTGATGGTCGGAGAGGTAGTTTTGGCAATAGGAAACCCTTTCGGTTTGTCTCACACTCTTACACAGGGAATTGTAAGCGCAAAAGGAAGGGCAATCGGTCTTGGAAATTATGATTATTTTATTCAGACAGATGCTTCAATTAATCCTGGAAACTCAGGCGGGCCTTTACTCAATATTGACGGTGAGGTAGTCGGTATCAATACAGCGATAGTGGCTACGGGTCATGGAATCGGTTTTTCAATACCCGTTAATCTGGCTAAAAATATAATTAAACAGCTAAAAGAGAAGGGAAAGGTTACAAGGGCCTGGATAGGTGTTTTTATTCAAAAAGTCACAAATGAACTGAAAGTTTCGCTTAAACTGAAAAAAGCTCAAGGCGCTCTTGTTTCATCTGTTGTAGAAGGCGGCCCTGCAGATAAAGCGGGAATTAAAAACGGAGATGTAATAATTTCTTTTGACGGAAAAAGCATTAAAGATTTCAATGAACTGCCCCTAACCGTTGCTACTACAGCCATTGGAAAAAAATGTGAGCTTGTAGCTATAAGAGACGGAAAAGAAAAAAAATTCAGCGTTGTTCTTGAGGAAATGAAGGACGAGTCCACAAAAGTTACAGTTAAAAGCGAAAGCAGTCCTTTAGGAATAACGGTAGAGAGTTTAACAAACGAAAAGACCCGACAATATAATCTGCCTGACGGTGCTCAAGGGGTTCTGGTTTCAGAAATCTCACCTGACAGTCCCGCCGGAGACAAAGGAGTTAAAGTCGGTGATCTGATTGTTGAGATTAACAGAAAAAAGATAAAAAACGTTTCAGATTATGAAAAAATTACTTCAAAACTTAAAAAAGGTGATAATGTTATGCTGTTTGTCCGAAGGGGAGGCAGCTCAACGCTTTATCTTGCCTTTACATTATAATTAAAGGAGAGAATATGCTTGCAAATCAAAGAGTTGGAATTTTAGTAGATGCTGAAAACGTAGAAACATCGGGATTCCATTTATATAGTGGAAGAACAAATTACAGAAAAATACTTGATAAAATCGGTAATCGAAGTGTTTTAAGAATCGTCTATTACAAACCGATACACAGAGAAATATCAACTGAATTCAGGGAGTTCTGGGGAAACCTTGGAGGAGAGATAAAACAACCAATTAAAAATGTAGATTCATTTTTGACTGTTGATGCTGTTACACTTGCTGAGAAACTGGACGTGGTCATTATAATAGGCGGTGATAAAGATTACCTTCCTCTTTTATGGTATCTTAGATCAAGAGGCTGCAAAACAGAGCTATGGAGTTATCCCGGAACAACTTCCCAGCTAATGATCGAATCATGTGACAAGTACTTTCCTCTAAACGAAGAGTATATAATCAGGGATGATTCATCCTACAGGAAAAAGAAAAAGAATCAGCACAGAAAATAATCCATACCCCACCCTGCAGTTTGACTTAGAGAATATTTTAAGATAATGTATAACGCTCTAACCCTAAAAACTATTTAATTACAAAAGGTTATAAGTTTCGGAGGATTTATGAGTTCTAAAAGACGTGTATTGATAATGGGTGCGGCAGGAAGAGATTTCCACAATTATAACGTATTTTTCAGAAACAACGATTCGTATGAGGTTGTTTGTTTTACGGCTACACAGATCCCTTATATTTCAGACAGAAAATATCCAAAAGAGCTGGCAGGTGAATTATATCCTGAAGGTATTCCTATTTACGAAGAAGAAAAGCTGGAATCTTTAATTAAAGAGAAAAAAATTGAAGAAGTTATTTTCTCATACTCGGATGTTTCCTACGATTATGTCATGCATAAATCGGCCCTTGTTAATTCCTGCGGAGCGGATTTTAATTTAATGGGCGCCGAATCTACAATGATCGAGTCAAAAATTCCCATAATTTCAGTTTGCGCGGTAAGAACCGGATGCGGAAAGAGTCAGACTACAAGAAAAATATGCGACATTTTAAGAGCCAAAGGTAAAAAAGTTGTTGCCATAAGGCATCCGATGCCTTACGGGGATCTTTTAGCTTCGAAAGTTCAAAGGTATGCTGAAATGAGCGATCTTGACAAACATAAATGTACTATAGAAGAAAGAGAAGAGTATGAACCCCATATTGCCGCAAAGGGAGTTATTTACGCAGGAGTAGATTATGAGGCAATTTTAAGGGAAGCGGAAAAAGAGGCAGACATAATTGTTTGGGACGGAGGTAACAACGATATGCCGTTTTACAAACCGGCATTAGAGGTTGTTGTTGTAGACCCGCATAGACCGGGGCATGAAATTTCTTATTATCCCGGTGAAGTCAATTTAAGGCGTGCCGATGTTATAGTTATCAATAAAGTGGATACTGCGACCCAGGAGGGCATCGAACAGGTTAAAAAGAACATAAAGGAATATAATCCTAAAGCTACGGTTATCGAGGGCGAATCCCCGGTTACCCTAGATAATCCTGAAATAGTTAAAGGTAAAAGAGCTCTCGTTGTAGAAGACGGCCCGACCGTTACACACGGTGCAATGAAATTCGGAGCCGGAGTAGTGGCCGCTAAAAAGCATAAGGTTTCGGAAATAGTAAATCCAAGACCTTATCTCGTCGGTTCTTTAAAGGAAACTTTTGAAAAGTATCCGGATATCGGCGCTGTTTTACCCGCAATGGGATATGCCGATAATCAAATAAAGGATTTGGAGGAAACGATCAATAAGGCAGATTGTGATGTTGTTATAATCGGGACACCGATTGATCTGAGAAAAGTGGTAAAGATAAACAAGCCGGCTGTTCGCGTAACATACGATCTGGAAGAAAAAGGTAAGACCGATTTCAATGAAGTCCTAATGAAATTCTGATCACTTAAAAAAGCATAACAGTGAATGAAATGGCTACCAGGAATAAACAGTCAAGTTTTGGATTTCTAACCGGCAAACTTTTACTTATTGCGTTCGGTGGAAACGTTCTTATAGATTCCGATGAAGAAGGAACTTTAGAAGAGCAAGTGAAAAAGGCTGTAAAGCTTTCCAGAATTCTTGTTAATGCAATAAAAAAAGGCTTTAACCTGGTTATAGTTCACGGAAACGGCCCACAGGTTGGAAACATATTAATTCAATCTGAAGAAGCGGCTACAAAAGTACCTCCATTGCCTTTAGATGTTTGCGGGGCCCAGTCAGAAGGAAGCATAGGTTACATTCTTGAGCGTTCATTAAGAAACCGGCTTACCGAGCAGAGAATTGATAAAGATGTAGTAACCGTAATTACACAGGTGGTGGTCGACAAGAACGATTCGGGGATGAAGAAACCCACAAAACCCATAGGTCCATTTTACACACCGTGGAGGGCAAAGCAGTTAAAAAAGATAAAAGGATGGGTTATGAAGGAAGATTCCGGAAGGGGATTTAGAAGACTTGTTGCATCTCCAAAACCCGTCAAAGTTGTTCAGATGGATTTGATTAAGGACCTTATTAAGCGGCAATCTGTTTTGATTACAGGTGGCGGGGGAGGAATTCCGGTTACAATTAATGCAAAGGGCCAATATGAGGGAGTAGAAGCGGTTATTGATAAGGATTTCACAGCATCGCTTATTGCAAGACAGGTAGCAGTAGATGAACTGCTAATATTAACCAATGTTCCGGTTGCTTACCTTAATTACGGGTCCGATAATCAAACTGAACTAAGAGAAATAAGCGTAAAAGATGCTGAAAAGTATTACAAAGAAGGACATTTTCCTCCCGGAAGTATGGGACCTAAAATAAAAGCGTCAATTGAATTTGTAAAAGCCACCAAGAAAAGAGCAATTATTACTTCACTTGAGAAAATTAATGAGGCACTTGAAGGTAAAACGGGTACATTTATAGTACCGTAATATAAATGTTAAGGGAAAGGGAGATTATGAAGGGAAAGGATTTTATTTCGATACACGATTTTAGCTCGAATGATATCGCTAAAATACTTGATAAGGCCAAGGAAGCTAAAGCCGATCCGGATAAATATAATAAAGCATTTGAAAACCAAACTCTAGCGATGATTTTTGAAAAACCTTCATTGAGAACAAGGGTTACCTTTGAAACAGGAATGACCAGAATGGGCGGACATGCAATATATCTTGCACCGAGCGATGCAAGACTGGGTCAAAGAGAGAGCATTCCTGATGTAGCCAGAAATCTCGAGAGATGGGTGGACATTGTAATGGCCAGAACATTTTCACATGAAGCCGTAACAATTTTAGCCCAATATGCAAACATTCCGATAATAAACGCATTAACAGACCTTTTACATCCATGTCAGGCCATGGCCGATCTTCTCACTATAGGCGAAGTATTCGGCTCTTATAAGGGAAGAAAAATCGTATTTGTCGGTGATGGAAATAATGTGGCAAATTCTTTGATGTTCGGAGCAGCCAAAGTAGGAGCTGATATTACGATAGTTACGCCTGAGGGATTTGAACCGAAAGATGAAATTGTAGGAAAAGCTATGGAGGATGCAAAGGAAAAGGGCATTGAGATAGAAATTACAAATGTACTTAAAGAAGGCCTGGAAAATGCAGATGTCGTTTATACCGATGTATGGGCAAGCATGGGACAGGAAGAAGAAACAAATAAACGCAAAAAGCTTTTTAAGGAATATCAGATAAATAAAAGAGTTATGTCCTACGCAAAGCCGCAGGCTATTTTTATGCACTGTTTGCCGGCACACAGAGGTGAGGAAGTTACAGATGAAGTGGCCGATTCGGATCAATCTGTAATTTTTCAGCAGGCAGAAAACAGAATGCATGCACAAAATGCGATAATGCTTCTTTTATGCGGGAAGTAATTCAGATTCTGGTTTCATCAATAAGTTTGGCAAGGGCCTCAACCGCATGCGGTGCAAATTCTTTTGAACCTTTTTTCTCGTAAGCGTATGTAATTGCTGAAGAGGAGTTTATTCTGTGGAGTCTTATATCGGTTTTTAGTTTACCTAGAATTTCCATTATATCAGCAGCATTTGCTCCTTGTGATCCGACGCCCGGAATTAAAAGTGCTATATCTTTACCTGATTGGGAAAAAAGATCTAAAATATTTTTCAATTCTTCAGGATAGGTAGCTCCGACAACGGAGCCTATACCGGGTTTATACCATTCAATAATTTTTTTTGCCGTTTGAATGTATAAGGGAGTATTGTATTTATCGGTAAAGTTCTGAAGATCTACGGCGCCTTTATTGGAGGTTCTTGTTAGTATATAAAACCCCCTGGATTTTTCGCTGTAATCAAGAAAAGGACCGATGGAGTCGGAGCCCATATAAGGAGCTAAAGTAGTTGCATCCGCTTTCCAGAAATCAAAGACTGCTTTCGCATAAGCCTTTGAGGTTTTACCTATATCTCCTCTTTTTGCGTCCAGGATTATAGGAATGTTGACGGATTTATATTCGTTTAAGATATTTTTTAATGCATTTAAGCCCTCAAATCCATACTGTTCAAAAAAAGCAATATTAGGTTTAAATGCGGAGGGATACATTTTGTTTTTATCTATTTCCTTAAGAATTTCTATAAAGAATTTGGATATTATTTTCTCCGGGCTCCCATCAATAGGCATCCTGTCGATATCGGCGTCTAATCCCATGCAGGCAATGCTTCCGGATTTGTCGGCTGACTTCTTTAATAAATCCAAATAACTCATTTTACTTTACCTTATTCGAAACCCATTTTTCTTCCCCAGTTTATAGGGTCCAGATTCCATTCTAAAACAATTTTTTTTTCTTCGGATGATATATATTCTTCTTTTAAAGCTGTTTCAGCC
>CAYYBZ010000109.1:2122-6862 GCA_964470285.1 uncultured Oligoflexia bacterium | reverse complement strand
CGTCGGAAAGACCGATTATGTCTGTCGAAGCGGCACGTGCAACGGCCTCTTCCGTATTTGCAGCAGTAGAAGGCGAACCGTTACGAACAAAATCTTTTGCCCGCCCGAATATCCTTTTTAAAGTTTCCTTGTGTCTTATTAAAAAGTAAGAATTACTTCTCGATAAGCTTACAGCCTGACCTATTGCCAGAGCGCCGAATATAATTGCGACACCTTCGTTGAATATTGCAATTTTTAAATCGGATAAGGCCCTTTCACCTTCTTCAATTTTATATATCCCTTTATCTATTCCTACGTTGATATAGCTGTTTGTATCGCTGTTAACTACTATTGCCTCACCCAGTTCATAAGTCGCGACTCCTGCAAGAATGGCCGATCCCGCAAGAAAAAGAGGAGGGAAGATAATTCCTCCAACAGCAAGAATACTTCCTCCTACTGTAGCAACCAACTTAATAATACCTTCTGTTTGTTCCCAGTCTTCAATCTCTTCGGCGATAATACCTTCCATAATTATATATTTGAGACCGATTCTGGAAGTAACAAGCTCTCTTAATCTCTCAATCTTGAAAAGCCTTTTCATATCGCCGAAATCCATCTGCCTGACTTTAGTAAGGGCCTTCCTGCCGTTTTTAGCGGTTTGATCAATTGCCTGCCTGATCAGCTTGTAGAAAATACTATATTTAGAAAACATTTCCACCTGAGCCGCGGGTTTCCAGTAAATATCGTAAAACCACCGGTAAAGCCTTTTTTCTTTGCCGTTTAATTTTACTTTAACGTTAAGAATCTGCCGGGAATTTAGAATTCTATATCTTTCGTCTATAAGACCCTGGATAATATCTGAGTATTTATCTTGAGCTTTAGCCTTATCCCTGTTCATTCCCGGTTCAATATCATTTCTCCATCTTTTATAGTCTTGGGGAGGATCTGCATAATTGATTCTAAGCAAGGTTTGAGCATGTTCATAAACTTTGCGGGTTTGGACGTTTTTATTTTTAGTTTCTTCAATGAGCTTATCAAATTTAACGATTGCGTTGCTTACTGAAATCAAACCCTCGACCTTATCGTTTCCATGTAGCATTAATCTATATGCCGTCTCGGCATTCTCGCTTACAACTCCGGGTAAATTCAGATAGGAATTGTAAATATCTTCTATATCTGACCATGCCTTTTTATCGGTATCCGATGATACGTGAGAAGTACTACCGTTACGATCCGGAAGATTTTTCGCAAGGGGACTGTTAGGAGGGACGTCACCTCCGTCCAGAATTTTATTGCTAACCACGGATAATCGGTAATTTGAATTCGCTTCTTTAAGTTCTTCAATATAGAGTGCTGTATCGACAAATGATTCTATTTCATCAGGAATATCTGTAATATCCCTGCTGCTCATGGTTGCGTTTTGACTTTTTTTGAACACAAAACTGTTCAATTTATATCTTTCACATGCAAGCCATTCCATCAAAGTAACCTGCAAACCTCTTAAATATGTTTGACGGGGATTATCGGAATACTTTTCAAGAAACTCAGTAAACTTTTCCCCTGAAAGGCCAAACCTTCCTTCTTTAATAAGATCGTAACAATCTTTAAGGTATAGGTCCGAATTGTCGGCTGAAGCATTGGGTGAAGAAATAAAAATCGCCAATATAAGCGTTACAATCCATAAACACTTTCTTAACAGTATGTGGTTTTTACCACTATTCCTCAATCTTTACCCCCTACGTAAAGCATTCACCTTATATTATTGCAAAACTGTTGCCAAAATACGTATTATTGTGATTTTATTACTCTATATAATCAAATACTTACAACTAGCCCGTCTTAGATTTCATCTTTTGAGGCAATTTGCAGGGGTAAAATATGTCGCATCATGTATTTGAAAATGAACATTTTTCAATAATTGCATTAATGTAAAAATGTCTGTTAGAATTTTCAGATAAACATCAAGAGCGGGAGGTCAAATGACTGTGGGTGACCAAAATACAATGCCGAAAACAAGAAACTTTTCAGCGCTGATTCAGGATACTATCAATACCTATATAAAGAACTTTAAGCCGCTTTTCTTGATCGCATTAATAACCAATTCAATAAACCTTCTTTGGACATTTGTTTCTTTATATATGGAATTCTTTTTGAATATAAACCCTAATACTTCTATTTTTGCGGCTCTTGCCATAATCGGACCTGTAATGTTTATAGCTATTATTCTTATTTTAGCCGCAGTAATTCTTTACACATTAAGCACGGCTGCCTCCATAATTGTCATTTCAGATTATACAAGCGGAAAAATAACTTCTTTAAGTGATGCGCTTTCAAAAGCTTCCGACAAAATAGTCCCCCTCATAATAGGTCATATTGTTGTATTTTTCAGAATTATAGGGGGAATGCTTTTATTTATAGTTCCGGGGATATTGGCCTCATTAAATAATGCTTTTTATCAACAGTGTATCGTTTTAGAAAACAAAGACGGATCTCAAGGAGCGAGAAGAAGCCGCGAGCTGGTACTTAAGCAACCGGGAAAAATTACTCATCCCAGATGGTATCTTATTGGAATGTTTCTTATAGTAATGGGCATCGCCTTAGGTATTTCAGGAATTGTAAACATGCCTGCTCTAATACTAACATTTCTAAAAACTCAAAGTTTTGAATTTAAATCAATTATAGATGCTGCCTCAGCTCCGGAAATCAGGCTTCTTCAGGCCTTACTTACTTTTGTAGGCAACAGCCTGGTTTTCCCGATATACATAGTTTTCAGCACGCTTTTCTTTCAGGATTTGAAAGCAAGACGGGATTATCATTCTACTGGTTCGAACTGATCCTTGGTAGCTCCGCAGATCGGGCAACACCAGCTCTCCGGGATATCCTCAAAGGCCGTACCGGGTTCTACGCCGGAATCAGGATCACCTTTTGCAGGGTCATATATCCAACCGCAGGGTTCACAAACATACTTCTTCATAATCTCTCCCTTTCAAATATATGGTTGATCTAGATATTTTTCTTTAATTTGCTGCCGATATTAAAACCCAGGGTGTAACATTTCTCAAGAGATTTTTCATCGGGGACATATTTAAGATTTATATCTTCACCGATAAGGTCAACTTTCATATCACTTAGCATTGAATTCAGCTGCTTAACGGCTTCTCCGCTCCATCCATATGAACCGAAAGCGGCACCGGTAAGGTTTTTAGGTTTTAATCCTTTTAGATAAGTCATAACATCCGCAACGGTCGGAAATATAGTGTTGTTAATTGTTGGAGATCCTACCAACAGCGCACCTGCATCCAAAACCTCGGTTGCCACATCGGCCCTGGATGTTCCCGAAAGCGGAAGAATTACAGGCTTGGCGCCCCCTGCAGCCAGCCCATCGGTAATTGCCTTGGCCATTTTTGCGGTACTGCCCCACATGGTATCGTATATAACAACCGCTTTATTTGAGGGTTTTTGTTCGGACCATTTTGTGTACCGCTCGAATATTGTGGAGAAATCCTGTCTCCATACAGGCCCGTGATCGGTTGCGATAACTTTAATCGGAAAATTGAGTTTTTTCATTTTATCCAGAAGCTTAAGAATAATAGCTGCAAACGGTGTAAGAATATTTGCATAGTATTTTTTTGTTTCATAGTGGATTATCCCCGGATCATATTCATCTGTAAACCTCTCACTGGATGCCAGATGCATGCCGAAAGCATCGTTTGAGAAAAGGACTCCGTCTGAGTCCAGGAAGGTGAACATGCTCTCCGGCCAGTGTACCATCTTGGTTTCAACGCAGGTTAGGCTCATATTTCCCAGAGATATTTTCTCGGAATCGGATACAGGATGAATCGGTATATCAAGATGAAGGTTTTCTTCCAGTGCCTTTGCTCCCATCTTCGAAGCATAAACCTTCTGTGGTTTTACAACATCCAAAATCCTGGGAAGTCCGCCTGAATGATCCAGTTCAGCATGGTGAGAAACGATGTAGTCTATTCTTTGAGGATCTATAACAGAAGAGATTCTGGAAAGAAGTTCATCGGTAAATTCCTTTTTAACCGTATCGATAAGTGTAATTTTATCACCTAAAATCAGAAAAGCGTTATAGCTTGACCCACGATCGGTCGAATAACCGTGAAAGTATCTTAAGCTCCAGTCGACCGCACCTACCCAGTAAACATGTTCAGATATCTTTGTTGCCTTAAAAGGATATTCCATTACCAACCCCTGAATGAATATTTTTGTAATAAACTCATATCAAATAAAATATTTAAGCAAAAAAATATGTGCACACGGCTTGAAACCGCGTGCACATAATCAGAGTTATTTATTTCCGCGCATTCCCAGAGCTTTATCAAGCATAAAAAGACCGTTAGTCGAATCTTTAACCATTTTAAGTTTCTGGACTACATCGTCGGTTGATGCCTCTTCTTCAACCTGTTCCTCAACAAACCAGTTTAGAAACACCTGGCTCGCTCTGTCACCTTCATCTTCTGAAAGTTTGTAAAGATCATCGATACACTTTGTAATGTGACATTCGTGCTTATAGGCCGTTTCAAACGCATTAAGCGGACTTGACCACTCGTTTGCGGGTGTTTCAATTTTCTCAAGCTTTACATTTCCACCGCGTTCAATAATCTGCTTAAAAAACTTCATTGCATGTGCCCACTCTTCCTGAGCCTGAAGGTTCATCCACTTTGCCATACCTGTAAAGTTAATGGATTCAAACCATGCGGACATAGAAAGATAAATATACATAGAATTTATTTCTTC
>CAYYBZ010000109.1:656-2112 GCA_964470285.1 uncultured Oligoflexia bacterium | reverse complement strand
TGCCTATTGAATGCTTTTTCTATTTTCCCGTTAATCATTACTTTCTCCTTTCTGAATTTTATAACTGATAGATTTTAGTTTTCTTTCAGTACATACTCGTCATATTCAATCTCAAATCTTAGCTTATGCTTTGCCTCTTCCTGGGCGAGCATTAAAAGGGTCCCTCTTGCGGCATCATCATCCGTTACCAAAGCCAGATCATTATAGAGCTTAAAGGATTCCTTTTCTCTTTTCATCGCTACGGTCAAAGCCTGCTGATAAGTCATGTCAGCTGTCGGTTTTACATCGGGTGCTGATTCGGCGATCTGTAAATCAACAACCCTGGAAGACGACCCGGCAAGCAGCTTTCCGCTTTTGATTGCCTTAAGTTTCTCCTTATGTCCGGCTTCTTCGTTGGAAAAATCCTCAAAAACCTCTTTCATTGACTGATTCCTGGCTGACTTTGCCAGCTCACTGTAGAACTCAACTGCGCCTTCCTCTCTTTTGATCGCGTAATCAAGGATTTCATCTACTGAATTAAACTTCATTTTTACCCCCTGCAACTTTTGGATAATTAGATTGTTAAACAAGCTTTTTAACTTCAGAGATGACTTCGTCATAGTTGGGTTCATTGGTTATTTCATTAACCCGCTGTATATACCGTATTGCCCCCTCTTTATCCAGAATATAAATAACCCTGGACAGAAGTCTTAATTCTCTTATTAAATTCCCCCAGCCGGTGCCGAAGTTTGCATTACGATGATCGGAAAGAGTTGCGACGTTTTTAACTCCCGCAGCTCCGCACCATCTTTTCTGCGCAAAAGGAAGATCCATGCTGACTGTAACTATACTGACATTCGGTCCGAGTTTGACGGCTTCTTCGTTAAACCTTCTTGTTTCCTTGTCGCAAACCGGTGTATCCAGTGACGGGACAACGGAAACAACCGTAACCTTCCCCTTATATGAAGAAAGCTTAACCGGTTTTAAATCGTTATCGAGAAGCTCGGCTTCAGGTGCGCTTTGCCCTACTTTTAATTCTTCCCCTATAAGGGTAAGAGGATTTCCTTCGACTGTAATAATTCCTGTTCTTTCTTTCATGACATACTCCTTTTCTTAATAAATTTAAGACTGTTTTTCGGTATTAGTGAGGGTTTTGTTCCTTTTTCTGACAGTCTGGACAGATACCCAAGAACTCAACATCATGACCCACGACTCTGTATCCGCTTTCCTGATTGACTGAATCCAGTTCAACTTTTACAGTATGCTTTGCTATGTCATGGATGGAAGAGCAGTTAACGCAGCGAATGTGATAGTGCCTGATTGTAGTTCCGTCATATCTTCTCTGATTTGTACCGAATTCAAGCTTAAGTATCATTCCGGATTCACTTAATACTTCTAAATTTCTGTACACTGTGCCCAGACTTATTCTGGGTATTTTCCTTTTAACAGTTTTGTAAATCTCCTCGGCCGTAGGATG
>CAYYBZ010000109.1:0-646 GCA_964470285.1 uncultured Oligoflexia bacterium | reverse complement strand
GTAGGATGAGTTTTTAATCTCACAAGCTCATCAAATATTAACTTTCTTTGTTTGGTCATTCTCATGCTATTTAGCTTTTCACTCTTAATTCAATTTTGAAATTATGAGCTTACTAGTAATGATTCCTGATAACATCAGAAGCTGATTAAGTCAATACGATATAACGGTTAATATTTGAATAAACTTTTGTAATTTATTGATTTAAAAGAATCTTTCTAAGTGTCTGCTCTAATTTCGGGTAAGTGAATTTATAACCGGTATCCAGCAGTTTTTCAGGAATAATATTTGCGCCCGATAAAAATAATTCATCTGCCATTTGACCGTACATCATTCTTAAAAATGATGCGGGAATATTCATAAATGCAGGTTTTAAGAGAACTTTAGAAAGTGTTTTTGTAAAATCAAAGTTTGAAACGGGAAAGGGCGCGACAAGATTTACGGAACCATAAATGCTTTCATTTTCAATTAAATGTTCAATTACAAGGGGAATTTCATCAACAGCTATCCAGGACATCATATTTTCCCCTGAACCCAGTCTGCCCCCCAAGCCCAATTTAAATATTCGCAGAATTCTTTTAAGCGTACCTCCCCCCATACCCAGAACAATACCTATACGCATATTTATTGTTCTGATACCCGCATTCTG